>JAICSD010000228.1 GCA_025937075.1 Vicinamibacteria bacterium
GAGCTGGACGTACCCGAACGCTTCCGCACGAGTGACGGAAGGAAGTACCAGCGCGGCGCACGCGTGCATCAGCGCTCGAAGCCGCTCGTGCGATACCTCGCCGCAGAATCTGACGCAGCCCCCGAGGCCGGTGCTCTCCGCGAGATGTTCCCACGCTTGACGCATCGGCCCATCACCGGCGATGAGGGCGCAGATCGACGTCCCCGCGAGCGCGCGCAGCAGGACATCCACGCCTTTGTACGCAACGTGACGCCCGGCGAAGAGCACGAACGGCGCGCCCACCTCGTGACGAATGCGATCCGCTTCCTCCGCGACGCTCTCCGTCACGCTCCAGTGGGAACAATCGATCCCGAACGGCACGACGCGAATGCGATCGCAATACGGTGTCAGGCGATCCGCGTGCTCAGCGAGCGCGGGCGAAGAGACGATGATGACGGCGGCACGCCGATAGACCAACCGCGCGAGCGGTGCATAGAACAGCGCGTACTGAAGACGCGAGCGGACGACGTCGCTGTGATACCAGATGGCGAGCGGCATTCTCGGCCTCACGAGCGCATAGGACAGCAGCGCCCACGGGTTCGGCTCGTGAAGCACCATGAGGTCGGCTTCCGCTCTCGCAAGATGCGCCGCGAAGGACGGGGCGACGTGAACCGAACCGACGGCCGTCGCCGACGACACCCGCGTCACGTGCACCCCGCATCGTTCCTCGCGGGCGGTCTGGCGGTCTGTGTTCGCGACGAGCACGGAGCTCTCGACCAGGCCGGTGCTCGCGCAGCAGAGCGCCTCGACCGCGCGCTCCATCCCGCCGGCGACCGGCGGATAGAACTTTCCAACGTGCAGGACCCGCTTCAACTTTTTATCCGGGGGGTTCGCCCCTCGGGCTCCCCTGCACGCTTCTTGGACGGCAGGGACCCCTGCACCCCGCCAAGCTCGCTCGCTTCTATCCAAAGCGGCCTCGCTTTTATGAAACACGTTCGACCCTGTGGCTCAGTCCCGCACTCCCGCCGCGTCTTGCTGCGCCGCACAGCTCGGCATAGATGTCCGCGACGCGATCCGTATATCGCGACCAGCTGAACTCCGCCGCGCGGTCCAGGGCGAGATCGCGGCGCCGCCACCAGGCCTCGCCATTTCCTTCGCGTTCTTTCAGGAATTCGAGTATGCGGTCCCGCCACGCGCGAACATCACCAACGCCACAGTAGGTGGCCGCGGCGCCGCCGACCTCGCGAAGCACAGGGATGTCGCTGGCAATGACCGGAGTCCCGCACGCGAGCGCTTCGACCAGCGGCAGCCCGAACCCTTCACGTTCCGAAGGCAGGAGCGCGATCGCCGCGCGGCGGTAGATGGCCGCGAGCGTCTGCCGATCCACGAAGGGCACGACGACGATGGAGTCGGTGATTCCGAGCTCTCGCGCGCGGACGCGCTGGTCCGCGGTGAACGGACCGCCAACGCGGATCAGACGCGCGTCCGGACGCGCCGCTCGAACGGCGTGCAGCACGTCCAGGAGGACGTCGATCCGCTTGCGCGGAATCGTACTGCCTACGTGCAACAGCTCGATGCCGCGCCGCGGGCCGATGAGCCTCGCCGCCTCGACGTCGGCGGCCGCGTCGGCCTCCGGATAGCCGCCCGTATCCGCGCCGTTGGGGATGACCGACAGCCGAGCGGACGGCAGGCCGGCGCGCGTGATGAGGCTCGTTCGCGTCGCCTCGCTGTCGCACGCGATGTGCGCCGCGCGTCTGACGCCGTCCAGAATCCGGCGTGCCATCCAGCGATAGGCTGCGGAGCGGCGCTCCTCGGCAGGCACGAGCACCGCGCGGAATGCGTCGACGTCGTGGCACGTGACGAGCGTTCGCTCAGCTGGCAGCTCGTGCACGAGATGCGCGTACGAGTGATCGACGATGTGAAAGGCATCGAAGCGCGCGCGGAGCGGCTCGAGGGTACGCGGGTAGTCCCACTGCCGCGCCGCAAGGCGATCGATGGTGAACGCCAGGGTCGACGCCCCCCGGCTGACACGCGTCAGCCGCCGCGTCATGGACGGACGAACGAGCGTCGCTTCGAACGAGCTCCCGTGCTCTCGGCGGAGGTGGTCCAGCAGCATGTCCGCGACGAGATCCATGCTGGCCCAGCCTTCTTCCGCGTAGTCGGCGACAACGGCGATGCGAAATGGTCTCACGGAGTACACGTCGCGACGATGCGCAGGATGGCCTTCAGTGATTTCGTCACCTGCCACGCGGCAAGGCGCCGGCCCGTCGGAGTGAACAGGTTGTAGCCGCTGGCTTTCAGCGCGTAGACGATCGCCTCGACATCCTCGCCCGCGCGCTCGAGCAGATCGAGGTGCAGTTCGAGGCAGAGCGCGGGCCGGCATCGCAGCAGCGTGCGCCGCGCGCCGCGAAGAACGGCCCCTTCGGCCCCTTCGACATCGATCTTGATGATCGCCGGCCACAACCGGCCCGTCTCGCTCAGACGATCGATCGTGACGAAGGGCACCGTGAGCGCTTTCGGATCCGTTGCCGGCGCGTCTCGGGCAAAGCCGAGCGCATCCATCACGACCATCCGCTGGCCGTCGGCATCCGACGCTCCGCAGCAGCGCACGTCGCTCCGCGGTGCCACGGCGTTCAGCTCCAGCAGGCCGCGCGCTTCCGATGCGAGCGAAGCGGAGGGCTCGAGCAGCAGGGCTCGATGCTGCGGTGCCGACGCGAGGTGCACGAGCGAGAACAGACCCTTGTGCGCGCCGACGTCGAGCAGCAGCGCGTTCGGCGGCGCGGCCCGGGACAGCCGGATGAACGCTGCCATTTCGGCGCGGCTGTCGCCGTTCTCGACGAAATGAAACTGGGCGTCCGCGGCAGCGCTCTCCGGCAGGATGACCGGAAGACCGTCCACACGGTAAGCCCGAACGCCGGCGTGGTGCTCGCAGGTGACGCGCAGAGCCGAGCCCCCGGCCGAGTACCCGAATCGCCGCCGTGCGATCGCCGCACGCGCAGGTTCGGGAAGCAGCCGCGCGGCGGCACGCGCCGTCGACCGAATCATGCCGCTGCTCGCGTCTCCACCAGCGTCTCGAAGAACCCGAGATGCTGACGCGCGACTACGGGCCACGAGAAGTGCGCGTGAACCCGTTCCCGGCCCTGCGCAGCCAGCGTCCGCCGCAGTCCGGCATTCTCGAGTACACGATCGATGGCTGCCGCCAAATCCACGGCGTCTCCTTCGCGGACCAGGATGCCGGCGTCCGCAACGACGTGAGGAATCTCACCGCTGGCGCTTGCGACGACGGAGACGCCGCAAGCCATGGCTTCGATCAGCATGCGGCCGAACTGCTCACGCCAGCCTGCCGTCGTGACGCTTGGCGCGCAGAGGATCGTCATCGCGTTCATCCAGTGCGGCACATCCGCATGCGGAACGCTGGTGACGACTCGGACGCGGCCGCGCTGCTCCGTCTCGAAGCGGCGCAGTTCCGGTTCGAGCGGACCACCGCCGACGAAGAGCGCTCTCCAGTCGGACTTCGATGCGCGAAGCGCGTCGCAGAGCACGTCAACGCCCTTTTCCGGCACGAAGCGGCCGACGAATCCGACGACGAATGCGCCGTCGCTCCAGCCGCAACGCTGGCGAATCGCCGAGCCCGCCTCGCGATCGGGCGTGAAGATGCTCGAATCGACGCCAGGAGCGATGACGTGCGCGGGCTTCATCCTGTACGCCGCGCGGCCGTCGAGCGTCTCGCGAATCGTGTGACCGAACGCAATCCATCCGTCCGCCCGCTGCATGACGCGCCGTTCGAACGCGCTCAGCGGCCACGGATACGCCTTGTCGACGTTCTGGAACGTAGCCGGCACGAACGTCGCGCCGCGCGCAGTGCACGCCGCGACTTGCGCCGCCGCGAGCACGTACGGCTCCTCCCAGCAGTGGACGACGTCCCATGCCCCCTGCATGACGCCGCGGAGACCCGCATACCACATCAGATGCGGACTGCGATCGAGCCGTACGGCCGCCCGCCGCAATTCGGACGCTTCGTCTGGAATCGCCTCTGTCGCCATCTCGCGCAGATCGCCGTGAAACCGTACGGGCGCAATCGCCGTCACCCGCCAGCGTCCGCGCCCCTGTACCGCCATCTCGTGTGCGAGGCGCCGGTTGTGAGCGACGACATACGAGTGGCCAATCGTCAGCAGACGGCGCTCAGCGGGCATCCGGCGCTCCTTCTGCGCACGGCGCTGCATATGCGGTGTCGACGCGGCGCAGCATCCGCCACGCAGCAAGCGTCCGCCGCGAAACGGGATCGCGCTGTGCCAGTGCCGTCGGCAGCTGCACGGTCAGCTCGCGCAACAGCCAGGCCCACCCCCACGGGTCGTCGATCTTCCACGCCCGCCGCATCCGGAAGTACAGCGCGAAGCGCGCCGGGAGCACCCACAGCGCCCTGGCGATCGGATCGTTGTAGAGCGCGTTGAGGCAATCGTTCCGCGCGACGAATCGCAGGTAGCGCTGAGTGTCGCGGCTGGCCGCATCCGGCACGTGCGCGACGATCGCATCGGGGAGATAAACGGTCAGCCAGCCGCGATGCAGCAGCCTGAGACAGAAATCCTTCTCCTCGCCATAGCATCCCAGCTGCTCGCGATAGCCGCCTGCCTGCAGGAACACGTCGCGACGAATGAGATGCGCGAACCCGATGAAACTCGGAACGATTGCTGCTGACGTTGCGCTCGAAGGCTGCATCGCGGCGGGCCATGGACGGCCGTCCGCTTCCCCCTGGGCGAACCCGACGGCGCCGATCCGCGGATCCGATCGCAACACCTCTATGCCGCGCATGATCGCACCGCTCGTCAGGAGCCGCGCATCGTCGTCGAGGAGGAGGACGAGCTCACCCTGCGCCCGGCCGACGAGAAGATTGCGTCCCGCGATGTAGCCGTGACGCAGCGGATCCGACAGCACGCGAACGGAGGCACCGTCCGTGCGGTCCGCTATCTGCTTCGCGACAGGCGGTTCGGACCCGTCGTCGAACACGAGCACTTCGGGATCGACATCCTTCACGAGCGCCAGCGAATCCAGGCAGGCGCGCAGCGATGCCGGCCGGTCCCGCGTCGTAATGCCGATCGTGAGAAGGCGGCTCACGCGGCCCTTCGCTCCTCGCGTGCGCGGCCGTAGACATCCAGGGTGTGCAAGGCGGTTGCGCGCCACGTCATCGTCTTGACGGCTTCGCGCGCGGCGCTCGCAAGACGCTCGCGCAGCAACACATCGTCCATCAGGCGGCGGGCCGCCGCGGCAAGCGCCCGCGCATCGCGCCGTGGAACGCACAGGCCCGTCTCGCCATCGCGAACGAACACGGGAGCGCAGCCCACGGGGGTCGCCACAACGGGGATCCGCTGGCTCATTGCCTCGAGCAGCACGAGGCCGAATCCCTCGTACGTCGAGGGCCACAGCAGGACGTCGTGGCTGCGGTACGCCTCCATGACCTGCTGTTCCGGCACTCGAGCAGCCACGGTCACGAACGGGCGGATCGTCTCCGAAAACGCTCGGAGCACAATCGATTCGGGAACGCCGGGTCCGAGAATCGTCAGACGCAAATCTTGTCTTTCGGCGCACAACTGCTCGAATGCGGCCACGAGCGCATCGATGCCCTTCATGCGGTCCCAGGTTCCGCAGAACAGCAGTCCTCTTCCGCGCCTCGCGTTAGCGCCAGGATCGCTCGCGAGGAATTCGGATGAGACGCCGTGAGGAATGACGTGGACTCGATCGTCGGGCTGCCATCCATGTTCGAGCGCATACGCCCGATCCGCGTCATTGAGCAGGATGAGACGATCGGCCAGTTTCGCAGCGGCAGCCACCTGCGAGAGACGTGTCAACGGATACCAGATCCGGCGCGTCCACGGCTTCCGCGTCAGACCAGCGTCGGCGTCGTCGAGCATCCGGCGATAGTTGAGTTGCTCGAGGCCGTTCGATCGGCAGACGAACGACGTCCGCGGGAAGGCGCCAATCCTCTTCGCGGCTCCAAACCACAAGCCGTCGGCGCTCGCCACGTCGACGACGTCGTAGTGCGATTGATCGAGGCGCTGTGCAATGGCGCTCGCGGTGTACCACGGTGAGACGACCTGTCTCATCTGACGGAAACGCGGCCCGCGAATCTCGTCGCCCAACACGATCTCGCAGCGATGCCCGAGCGCCCGGAGTTCAGTCTGCAGCTTGAAGAAGACCTTCGGCGATCCGAGGGTCGGATCCGCCGGATAGTCACCGACGAGGAGCACCGAAAGCGGGCGGCTCACGATGCAGCCGCCGCGGGCGCGACGCTCGCCCGCAGCGCGGCGAGTGTCCGCTCGATTGAGAACTGATCTCGATAAACTTGCCGCCCGCGGCGTGCGAGTGCCTGCCGTGCGCCGTTATCGCGGAGCAGCGCGGCGATTGCCGTCACGACCGCGACGGCATCACCTGCCGGCGCGAGCGCCACCGGCGCGGCTTCATGCCAGATGGGTTCCGTGAGGAATCCATCGCTCGTCACGGTTGCGACGCCGTTCTGGAGGCCCGCCATCACCGACGTTCGGCGTGTCGTGACTCCATCGGGATATGGCTGCAGGAGCAGATCGCACGCGCGAAGCGCAGCGGCAGTCTCCGCCCCGTCGAGCGAACCTGATGCCCACGTCCGTTCCGCGGGAATCGGAGTCGATCGAAGGCTGTCGACAAACTCGGTGCTTCCCCGCCCGATGAACGCCAGGTGGACGTTGGGCATCGCGTCGAGCAGACGCGGAACGATCGATCGCAGTTCTCCGGCGACGTGCTCGCCGAACGTGCCGAAATGGCCGACCACCAAGGGCATCCCTGGACCTTGCATCGAGGCGCGATAGCGCGCTTCGAGCACGGAGTCTGAATGTTCCGGAACGGTCGACGGGATCGGCAGCGCAACAGCGTCGGGCAACCGGCCGTACGGCGCCAGATAGCGGATCCAGTTCGGCGACGACATGTAGATGCAGCGGCTCGCCTGGATCAGCTCGGCCGCCATCACCCGCTGGATGGCGGCAAGCGCGTTGCGCCACGGGCGATTGAGCGAGAAGTAGAAGTACGGCTCGTGGAACATCACGCGCACATCGCAACCCCCCGCAGCCTCTTGCCTCAACCACCGGCAGAACGCGAGGTTCGCGCCGCGTGCGCCAAAGACGTTCGGCACGTACTGAACGAGGATGATGCCAGGCTCATGCGTCCAGGCGCGACGCAGCACCTTTCGTGACGCCGCGCCGAATCGATCCGGAAGCATCCGTACCGCATCATCGGACTCGCCGTACCCGGATGGCATCCAGACTCGAACCGTATCTCCTGCCGCTTCGAGGCTGCGCGCGATGAGCGCCGTGTAGTCCCCGACGCCGCCGCAGAAGGGC
>JAICSD010000109.1 GCA_025937075.1 Vicinamibacteria bacterium
AACTCTCGACACAAAGGGCATTGACACGCGTCAGCACCCGGCATTGACCTCCGTCAGCACCCGGCATTGACCTCCGGCAGTACCAGGCATTGACCTCCGTCAGTACCCGGCATTGACCTCCGTCAGTACCCGGCATTGACCTCCGTCAGTACCCGGCATTGACTACCGACTGATTTCAGCGACAGCCGTCGCCACGTTGTTCATGGCATCCGTCGCGCGGATAATCACACTCCTCGCCCCGCCCGCATCGTCCAGCGCAATCTGGAACTCCTCACGTCGTGAATCCGGAATGCCGTCCACTGGATACGCGACGCGCCAGCGGCTCGCGTCCAGCGAGTACTCCACGCGCAGCACCGCGGACTGATCGTCCCGGACGACGAATTTGATCACGGGCTTGCCGGCCGTGCGGCCGGACGGCTGGACGTCGATGTGCGGCGCGGTATTGTCGATGTCGAAGCTGACGCTCTCCATCTCGCCGACGAGCGCGGTCGCCGGCGAGTTCGACGGCGCGTCGGATGCCGAAACTTTGATGTAGTACGTGCCGTCCGGCACAGACGACGTGTCCCACACGAAGATCGGATCCCAAAGGCCCCGCTTCAGGACCTTCCACGCCGTCTCACCCTCGCGCCTGTAGGAGACGTCGTATTGCAGCCGATCGTCATTTTCATCGTCGGCCTTCCAGACGAACGTCTGCAGCCCCTTCTGGTACATCTTGCGCCCGAGGGTCGGCGACGCGAGCACCAGAGACGATGTGGAGCTGCTCGATGCGGATTGCTGCTGCTGTTGCGCCGGCGAGCGTCCGTCGGAGGTGTTCTCCTCGAAGCCCGCGATTTCGAGATCGCCCGTCGAGAACGGGCGTTGAAAGACAACTCCCGGCGGGTGCACGGTGATGCTCGACATCACGGGACGCAGATTGCGCGGTAGATACGCGGCCGTGACGGATGTCAGTACCGGACCAGGACCGCTGCCGCCATTCGACTTCAACACCGCGCGCCACTGCAGGTAGCGCGCATTCGGGCTCGAGATAGGCTCGCCCTGCGAGACGGCGTACGGCTTCGACCACGCGCTCCACGTCTCATCTGGCGTTGCCGTATTCCCCGAGCGCGTATACAGCTCGATGTCGCCCGGCGAGGAAGCGGCGCGCCAGCGGATTGCTCCCCACATCGCGACCGTTCCCGCATCGCGGACGTCGGAATCGTACGTGCCCCGCTTCGTGCGCTCGGAGCTGAGCGCGAACACCTTTCCAGGATTGCTCGTCGCGCCGACGATTCGGCCCGTCGAATCGCGCAGGAGCGCCGTGATCTGCCGCGCCGATGCGCGTGCCAGCAGCGTCGCGCGTGCCGGGTCCCCGCTGATTCGGAACAGCTTGCCCTCTTTCCCGGTGCCCACCAGGATCGAGCCGTCCTTTTCCGCATTCCCCTCGATCACGAGATCGAACGGCCAGTCGTCCATGGCCTCCCAGACGGTGTCCCACAGGCCGTCGGGACGAATGCGATAAATGGCCCCTTTTGGCGTACGCGACCGCGGCTCCCGGGTTCCCGGGGAGATCCCGGCTTGCGGCGCACCCGTGTCGACGACCGAGATGGAAGAAATCTCCGCAGATACCGTCGGTACCGGCGCGCGCGGCGTTTCCGGTTGGGTGGTGGTCGTTGTCGTATGATCCGCCGGCCGGTCCTCGCCGCCCGGCGCGCCGCTGAACGCCGCCGCATAGATCGACCCATCGTCGGCGAGGCGAATCGCGTGCATCTCCTTGTAGGGCGAATCGAGCAGCACGAACGCCTTGCCCGACGGATCGATCTTGAACACGCGTCCCGGCGATTCCGTGCCGGCGATCAGGTTCCCGTCTTTGTCGATCGCCAGCGCGACGACGTTGGTGGTGTTCGTCTTGTAGAAGACCGTTCCCTTGCCGTCAGCGGTGATGCGATAGATCGTGCCCTTCTCACCCGTGGCCGCGTAGAGGGCGCCGTCGCGGGCGGCCGCCAGCGCCCAGATGTACTTGTCGTCGGGATCGAAGAACACCTTCGACGATCCGTCAGCCGCGACCTTGTAGATCTTGCCGTCGGGCGACGTCGCGACGTAGAGACCTCCGCCGGGCGCGAGCGCGAGGGCGTGCACCTCGAGCTCCTGCGCGTCGAAGAACGTCGACACCGTTCCGTCCTTCGCGATCCGAAGCACCTGGCCTTCGTTGCCGCTGCCGGCCCACAGATCGCCATTGGGTCCGGCGAGCAGCGTCCACAGGAAGGGTGCGGACGTCTCGGCGAGCTGGGCGGCCGCCGGGCCGAGGAACATCCGTCCATCACTGTCGATGGACAGGTTCTCGACGTCCCCTTTGAGAAAGTCCGTCTGCGATGAGACCGTCCAGAAGGTTGGTGTGGATGCGAGCGGCGCAGCCGTAAGCAGGCCGGCCACCAGCGCGCCTGTCGCGGCCGCGCGCAGGAGAAAAAACGGTCTCACCATCAGTGTTCAGTTCTTGTTGTCGAGATCGAGCGTGAGCACGCGGGTGCCGGTCACCGCCGAATCCATCGGCAGCTCCCACTCGCCGAGCGCGGCGCTGCGGATCGGGGTGAAGCTGCCGCCGCTGCGATCGGCTTCGAGCACGGAGAGCACCGACGGAGGCAGAGAGGGAAGCGCTTCGCCGTTCACCACCGCACCCGGCGTGCCGGTCAGCAGGCGCACGTAGATGCGGTTGTTGCGGCGGGTCTCGTTGAGCAGACGCATCATCTGCGCGACGCTCTGCGGCTGCAGCGTGCGGCGCAGCTCGCGTTGCTCGAGCTGATTGAGCTGCCGGCCGTCCGTGACCATGACGGAGAGCTGTCCCGACGCGTTCGCGGGGATATCGATCGGAATCGTGGAGATCTTCTCGGCACCGCGGTAGCTGCGCGTCAGCACCTTCAACGGAACCGTCTGTCCCGCCCGCGGATGCACCTCGTCCAGCCAGACGCGCTCAATCGTCGCGCTGCGCGGCTCTTCCGCGGTCGTGATGGTGAGATCGACGCCCTTGAGGGTGACCCGCTCCAAATCGTTCGCGAGCAGCATCGTCAGGGGGCCTGCGACGTACGCCGACGCGCCGGGGATGGGATTGTCGCCAGTGAAGATGTCCTCGAACGTGAGATCGCCGTGTTGTTCGAATGCGGCTTTGCCCTTGACGGTGAACGTCACGGCACCGAACTGCCGCTCGTAGCTGCCGAGCGTGTTGAACATCGTCACGTAGGTCAGCAGCGGCGTGAACAACTGATCGTTGACCACCTTGTAGTGGAACGTGCGGGTGGATGCGCGATCGGATTCGAGTGTGACGGTGAGCGGAACGACGGCAGGCCCCTTCCCGAGCGTCCCGGCGATCGCCGTCGCGCGATCCTGCTTCATCGTCCCGATCACGTCCCCGAGCGTTGCGATCTTGAACGACGCCATGAGGCTGGGCAGCGACGTGTAGACGTACGCGCGCGTGAGCGGGAACTCCGTCGGGCCCAGATTGAAGAACGGGTGTCCGAAGGCGTAGACGCGATCGCCGTCGATGTGCGTCACGGTGCCCGTGGCGCCCATTTCGAGATCGCCGCCAATGAGCGAGACGCCAATGGCGTCGCCCGGACGGAGCGGACCAGTCGACACGGGCGTCTGTTCGCCGGCGCCTCCGGAGAGCACTGGCGTGAACCCGGCGTCGCTGAAGAGGGACGACACGAGCGTGCGCGTCGCGCCGTCCACACCGCTCATCACGAGAGGTGTCGCAATCGGCCGGAGCAGCGCACCCATTTCGGCGCCCATGGCGGCCGGGATGCCGATACTCTGCACGTCTGCCGGGCGATCGGCGAACGCTCCGATTTGCGCCGACGCCGCACGCAGTGCCGCAGCCAGCGTCTCACCGGTGACGGGCAATTGAATCCGCGCCTGCGGGCCGGTGGCGCGCCGCGTCACGACGCTGGTCGCATCCGTCATCTCCGCGATAGGAGTGATGCCGGCAATCGGTTCCTTGGCAAACGCACCGATGGAATACGAGACCGCGCCCGCCAGGCGTCCATCGATGTACACAGGACTGCCGCTCATACCGGCGATCACACCGGTTTCGGCGAGCGGGCCTCCCTCGAGCTTCGCGAGGATGAGGCTGCGCTGCGGCCCCTGGACGTTGCGGAGCACGCCGATGATGTGGACCTTGAATTCCTGGAGATCCGTACCCTGGAAGACCGTCTCGCCAACGCCTGTCATGCCGGGCTTGACCTCGTCAAGTGGCATCAGCCGCGTCTGAGCCGGCAGGACGACCCATCCGCACGCGACGAGCGCAGCAGCAACGACGAGCACGCGGATTCTCATAGGGGAAAGACCTACAACCAGTTATAAAGGCTTAGTCTTGGCGGGTCAAGGCGCGGGGCGCGGACTGAGCCTGGCGGCTGATTCTGGTTCGCTGGGCTGCTCAGGAACCGCTGAGCGTCCGCATCACATCGATCCGCGCGGCGCGGCGCGCCGGCCGATGCAGCGACCGTCGCAACGCCGCACAGAGCGGCTGCAATCACCAGCAGGATCAAGGGATCCGACGACGTGACCCCGTACAGCTGCGAGGCGACAACGCGTCCGAGCGCTAAAGATGCCGCGGCGCCCACTGCGACACCGGCCAATGCGAGCCAGAGTCCTTCACGAAGCATCAGCGCAACGATCGCCCGCGGCGCGCTTCCGACGGCCATACGGATTCCGATCTCGCGCCTGCGCTGAGTGACGAGGTACGCCAGCATTCCGTAGAGACCGAGCGCGGACAGGAACACGCCGACAGCCGCAAACAGCATGGCCAGGTGCATCGTGTTCGTGCGCGGCGACAGCACGAGCTCCGTGCGCTCCGAAAGCGTCCGGATGTTGAACAGCGCAACCTCCGGGTCAATTCTGGCGACCGCGATCCGCGCATCCCGGACGATGTCGATCGAGGCCTGGCCCGTACGGATGACGAATCCTACGTTGCGCAGCGCGGACGAGGCGTAAGGAAGGTAGTAGGTCCCGCTCGTTCCGCTCGGCGCCTCGTCCGACGTCGGGCCGTAGAGTCGGGCCGCGCCGACGACACCAATCACCGTCAGCCACGGTGTGTTCGCGTCGAGCGTCGAGAGCTCGCTGGCATTGAGCGGGCAGAACATCCTGCGGCCGACGGCATCGCCGCCTGGCCAGAATCGACGGGCGAGTGGTTCGTCGATCACGATGCTCCTGGCGTTCGGATCGTCGTCGCGCGCATCGAAATAGCGGCCGCGCACGAGCGGCGTGCCCACGGCTTCGAAGTAGCCATGCGTGACCGCGCTGCCCACCCCGCTCACGACGCGCTCGGTACGGCTCGGCAGATGCCCCTCCGCGATGACGACGCCGGTCTGGCCGATGCGGGTCATCGGAACGATTGTCGTGCCGCCCGCGGCAACGACGCCAGGGAGCTGCCGAATCGATGCGAGTGCGCGACTGACGAATGTCCGGGCCGCATCGTCGGCCGTATAGCGCGGCCCGGTCAGGCTCGTGATGCCGGTGATCACGTTCTCTGTTCTGAATCCCCGGGTCGACAGCCAGCAGGTTGCGGATGTTGACCCAGAGCAGGGCCGAGCCCATGAGGAGCATGAACGAGCACGTCATTTGCGCGACCACCAGCGTTCGCCAGGTCGCTCGAACCGCCCGGCCCGGACTGCCGCCGCGCATGCTCTCCTTGAGCATGCTGCCGAGCTTCATCGTGCGGAGTGGCGACCGGCCGATGCTGAACCAGCCGTTCCGATGACGGGCACTGTCGGATCGCTGCCTGTCGGTGAGGGCGAGCGGAATCCAGAATCGGACCTCCGGATCTCCGAACGAGAACTCCCGAGGAAGGATGCATACGGCGATCGTGAAGATCGAAGTGAGCGTGAACCCGCGGTCCTTACGCAGGACGCGCAGGCCGAACGCGAGTTCGCGCTGCCAGCGTTCAACCGAGAGCATGTTGCGGAGTGACGACAGCCGTGACGGCGTCGTCGGTCCCGGGCTCGTCGAGGACAGGTCGTGCGCCAGGGCAGACCACGACGGCACCTGACGCAGCACCTCTTGCCACGCGTCCTCCTCGTCGGAACCGCGGTGAACGAGCGCCGTGTAACGGGCTTCCAGCTCCGATGCGAGCTCGTCGACGACCTCGTCGTACTGCTCGAGAGATACCTCGCGGCGTGGAAGGTGACGCCGCACGTATGCGACGAAATCACGCATATTCGAGTCCTGCGGCCCGGTGGATGGCGGACATGAACACGCCCCAGGTCTCGCGCTGTTGTGTGAGCCTTCTCCGCCCGGCGCGGGTCAGCTTGTAGAAGCGGCGTCGCCGTTGACCCGCACGCTCGACCCACTACATATGTTTGTCCCCTAGATCAAGTCAACTGGTTGCTTCGCCCGTCGGCCTTGTCCGCGTTGGTCCGCGTTGTCCGCGGCCCAACCCGCTTTCGGGGTTGTCCGCGTCGTCCGCGGCCTGATTTGTTCGCGGCCGCGGCCCGTGATATGGTGATGCCCGCGTGATCACCCGCTCCTCCGCGGCGTCCTCCTTCTTTACGACCGTGTCGTATTGGTGGTGGTGTCCGTCCGCCGAGGGGGTGAGCCGCTAGATACTCGATACCAAGCCGAAGCGTTTCAGGCCCCCTCAATGTCTCGATTGAGGGGGCTTTTTTTTTGGGGTTCCGGGGGTTCCACGGTTCGGAACCCGTGGAACGGAACCCCGGAACCCGTGGAACCCCGGAACGAGGAACCGACGCGCTCTATGTTGCCGCAACTGTGCGCCACCGTGACGGGCCGGTCCGCTGCCGAGATCCGCGCCGCCCGCGACGCCGCCGCCGACGCCGATCTGGTCGAGCTGCGTCTCGACACCATGGAGCGTCCGGATCCGGCGGCGGCGCTCCAGGGGCGCAAGCTGCCCGCGATCGTGACGTGCCGTCCCGTCAGGGAAGGAGGGCACTTCCGCGGCAGCGAGGACGAGCGGCGCCGTATTCTCGAGGACGCCGATGTGCTTGGCGCGGAGTTCATCGACATCGAGTGGGACGCCGGTCTCGATGCGCTGATTCGCCGCCGGAACGGTCACGGCGTCATCGTCTCGCGGCATGACTTCTCAGGGACACCGGGGAACGTGTGCACGATGGTGAGCGACATGCGCCGCAGCGGCGCGGAGATCGTGAAGCTCGCCACGAAAGCGCACTCGCTATCCGATCTGCTGCCGCTCCTCGATGCCCGATCGAACGGCGACGGCATCCTGATTGGCATGGGCACCCCGGGCGCGGTGTCGCGGATCCTCGCCGCGCGGTTCGGCAGCCGCTGGACGTATGCGGGCGATGGCGTTGCACCTGGCCAGTTGACCAGCGCCGCGCTCCTGCAGGAGTACCGCTTCCGGAGAATCCGGCCGGACGCTGCCGTGTACGGCCTCGTCGGACGTCCCGTATCGCGATCGCTGTCTGCCGCGATGCACAACGCGGGCTTCGCCGCGCTCGGCCTGAACGCGGTGTACGTGCCGCTCGAGGCGGCCGATATCGACGACTTCGAACAGTTCGCCGATCGCATTGGCCTCCGCGGCGCGAGCGTCACGATTCCGTTCAAGCGCGACGTGATGCGCCTGCTCGATGACGTGTCCCCGCTCGCGATGACCGTTGGCGCCGTCAACACACTGCTCGTCTCCGACGGACGCTGGACGGGCACCAACACGGACGTCGACGGTTTCCTCGAGCCCCTGCGAAGACGGACGCCGCTTCACGGGCTCCGCGCGACGGTGCTCGGAGCAGGAGGCGCGACGCGGGCGGCGGCGTTCGGTCTCCGGCGAGAGGGCGCGCACGTCACGGTCGCGGCGCGTCGTCACGACGCTGCGGTCGATGTCGCGTCGGCCGTGGGAGCCAACGCCGGTGACTGGCCGCCGCCAACGGGCTCGTGGGACATCCTCGTCAACGCGACGCCTGTTGGAAGCCGCGACGTCCCAGGGTCGCCCATCGAGGAGATCGGGAGCGACGGACTGGTGTACGACCTCGTGTACGACCCGGATCCGACGGAGCTGATGCGGCGCGGCGCGTCAGCGGGCTGCCGTGTCATCGGCGGTCTCGAGATGCTGGTTGCGCAGGCCGAACGCCAGTTCGAGGTGTGGACGGGACAGCGGCCTCCCGCGGATCTCTTCGCCCATGCGGCGACAGAAGCCATCAGGACACGACGCTCATGAAGCAGACGACGTTCGAGGAATTTGCGGAGCTGGCGCGGCGCGGCACGTTCGTGCCGGTGGTGAAGGAGATCATGGCGGATCTGCTGACGCCCGTCTCCGCATTCCTGAAGATCGCCGAGCACTCGGACTACGCGTTTCTGTTCGAGAGCGTCGAAGGCGGCGAACGAGTGGCGCGCTACTCGTTTCTCGGCAAGGATCCGTTCCTCGTCCTTCGATCGAAGGACGGCCGCACCATCATCGATCGATCGGGCGTCACGAGCGAATCGCCGGAGCCGTTCGTTCCTGCGCTGCGAAGGCTCATGGCGGAGTTCAATGCGCCGTTCGTGCCGGACCTGCCGCGGTTCACCGGCGGCGCCGTCGGGTTCATCGGCTACGACTCGTCGGTCCACTTCGAGCCCGCGCTCGAGCGCGCGTGGACGAATGCCGCGTGGGCGAAGACGCAGGCGGCGGAGGACGGTGCGGGGTTCATGCTCTTCGACACGGTCCTCGCGTTCGATCACGTGAAGCATCGGATTCTCATCATCGCGAACGCGCGCGTCACCGCGGACGAGGATCTCTCAGCCCTGTATCAGTTCGCGTGTGCGAAGATCGGTTTCCTCGAACGCGAACTGGAGCGCGGCCTCTCGCATGCGGCGCCGGAGCGACGGCCCGCCCCTCGCATCGACTCCAACGTCACGCGCGAAACGTTCGAGTCGGGTGTTCGGACGATCAAGGAAAAGATTGCCGCAGGGGACATCTATCAGGCGGTCCTGTCGCAGCGCTTCGAGGCGCGCGTCGAGGCGGAGCCGTTCACCGTCTATCGCGCGCTGCGGCACGTGAATCCTTCTCCCTACATGTATTTCATCCGCATGGGCGGGCTCGCGATCGTGGGATCGTCGCCCGAGATGCTCGTCCGCGTCGAAGGCCGCCGCGTCGAAACGCATCCCATCGCGGGAACCCGGCCGCGTGGACGGAACGACGACGAGGATCTGCGCCTTGCCGAAGAACTGAAGCGCAACGAGAAGGAGCGCGCCGAACACGTGATGCTCGTGGATCTCGGACGCAACGATCTCGGACGCGTCTGCCAATTCGGCACCGTGCGCGTGCCGCAGTACATGGCGCTCGAACGCTACTCGCACGTCATGCACCTCGTGTCCACGGTCGAGGGGCAGCTGGCGGAGAACACCGACCATCTCGACGCGCTCGTCTCCTGTTTTCCCGCCGGTACCGTGTCCGGCGCGCCGAAGATTCGCGCCATGCAGATCCTCGCCGAGCTGGAGCCCACGCGCCGCGAGCTCTACGCCGGCGCCGTCGGCTACGTCGATTTCGCGGGCAACCTCGACTTCTGCATCGCGATTCGCACGATCACCATTCGGGATGGTGTGGCCCGCGTGCAGGCAGGCGCGGGGATCGTCGCGGACTCGAACCCTGCCGCCGAATACGAGGAGACTCGCGACAAGGCGCGAGCACTGGTCCAGGCGATCGAGATGGCGGAGACGGAGTTGTGATGAAGGTCCTGCTCATCGACAACTACGATTCGTTCACGTTCAATCTCGCCCAGTACCTCGGCGAGCTTGGACACGCGCCGATCGTCCGGCGCAACGATCGGATCACGCTGCGCGAGGTTGGCGAGATGCAGCCCGATCGCATCGTGATTTCGCCGGGGCCCGGACGCCCGGAGGACGCCGGGATCAGCGTCGACGTCATCCGGTCCATCGGCCAGCGGACGCCGGTGCTCGGCGTCTGCCTCGGGCATCAGGCGATCGGCCACGCGTTCGGCGGCGATGTCGTTCGCGCGCCGGCGCTGATGCACGGCAAGACCTCGTCGATCCAGCACGATGGACGCGGCGTCTTCACCGGCGTCGCGCAACCCTTCGTCGCGGGCCGGTATCACTCGCTCATCGTCGCGGATCCGCCGCCGGCCGTCCTCGAGATCAGCGCGCGGACGGACGATGGGGTCATCATGGGCGTGCGTCACCGAGAGTGGCCCGTGCACGGCGTGCAGTTTCATCCCGAATCGGTGCTGACCGGGGAAGGACGCAAGATTCTCCGGAATTTCCTGGAGCTGTCATGTTCCCCGGACTGATCGACAAGCTGCAGCGCCGGGTCGACCTCAGCGTCGGCGAGGCGTCTTCCGCGATGGAAGCGATTATGGACGGCCAGGCGCAGCCGTCCCAGATTGCCGGGTTGCTGATCGGTCTCGCGATGAAAGGGGAGCGTCCGGACGAGATCGTCGGACTGGCGCGAACGATGCGGGCGAGGGCCACGAAATTGAGCCGCACCTTCGATCCCGTGTTCGATACGTGCGGGACGGGCGGCGACGGCGCGCACACGTTCAACGTCTCGACCGTGGCGGCGCTCGTGCTGGCCGCCTGCGGCGTGCGCGTCGCGAAGCACGGGAACCGGAGCGCGTCCAGCCGCTGTGGAAGCGCGGATTTGTTCGAAGCGCTCGGCGTGAACGTTGCCGCGGCGCCGGCCGTCGTCGAGCGCTGCCTCGAGGAGGCCGGCATTGGCTTCCTGTTCGCGCCGACGTTCCATCCCTCGATGCGGCATGCTGCGCCGACGCGCCGTGAGCTCGGTGTACGGACGGCGTTCAATCTCCTCGGACCGCTCACGAACCCTGCGGGTGCGAAGCGGCAGCTCGTCGGCGTGCCGCGGCCGGAGCTGACGGAGCTGGTCGCGCGATCGCTCGCGCAGCTTGGTGCCGAACGCGCCTGGGTCGTGCACGGCGCGGACGGGCTCGACGAGATCTCGACGACGGGGTATACGAAGGTCTCGGAATGCCGTGACGGTTCCGTCAATACGTTCTATCT
>JAICSD010000284.1 GCA_025937075.1 Vicinamibacteria bacterium
CCGGCGAGAGATTGATTCTCCTTGAGGCCATACTCCTGATAGCAGAATCGGAGATGCGATTCTCGGCTGCGAACGAACTGACCCAGTTCGCCGACATCACGCCGGTTGCCGCCCAGATTCTCCGCCCGAACCGGAGCAGGTGCCGAGACGCGAACGCCCGCGCGCTGAATGCCACCGCCCGCGCCCACTCCGCCGATGCCACCCCCACCACCGCCACCGGTGCCGGTGCCGCCACCGAACCCGCCGCGGCCAGGTGTGCGGCCGCCTTCGCCACCCTGTCCGAGCCCGAGCACGGTCTTGCCACCGCTGCCGCCACCGCCTCGACCACCCTGACCACCGCCAGTGCCGCCGCTGCCTGACGCGACCGCGACGCCGCCGATGAGCGACGACACGTTACCCGTTAGCCCTCCGGTGCCCGAGCCGCTGCCTGTCCCGAACGCGGTGCCGATGGCGCCCGTGCTCGTCTGCTCGGTGCGTGAACCTGGGCGGCCCTGCCGCGGACTGCCCTTTTCCGGCCCCTTCCTTCCCGGCGGCAGATTTCTCGGCCCCGGCGAAGCGACAGCCGTTGCGGCGCCTTCCTGCGGTACCGGCGGCGTCACAGCAGGCTGCTCAGGCAGCGGCTGCGGCGGCTCCGTGAGCGTGATCTCGACCGCGTCGTTCTCGAGCCGCGGCGGCACGATCTTGTGCATCGCCACCACGATCAGCCACACGATAGCCAAGCCGATCGCGAACGCCCACGAGTATAGAAGCGCTCGCTGTTCCGGATCGGCCCACTCGAAGCGCAGTCTGCTATCGAACCGATCGACGTCGCGGGGCGGCGGAGAGCCGGCCGGCGTTGCTGGTCGTAAAGGAGTAGCCATGTTACATCGTTACCGTCGGTGCGGCGCCTTGTTCCGTCGCCCGTTGCACCTGAAGTGTGATTGTCCTGAATCCGGCGAGCCGCGCTGACTGGAGCAACCGCTGGAGGAGGTCGTACCGCATCGTCTTGTCGCCCTGAATCGCCAGCGGCGTCGTGACCGATTCGTTAGGGCTGGTGCCGTTTGCCTGACGAATCGAGTCGGCCGTCGTCTTCAACGCCGCGTACAGCTGCGGCACGACGAGCGGTTGGTTCTCGACGTTCGATACCGCCGCCGCCGCCGCGCTGACGCTCATCAGCGGCCGGCCGTTGAAGATCACTTGCGCCGGCCGGCTCGAGACGCCTAACGTCAATTCCTGGTGCGCCGCCGCCCCCACTTTCGCTTGGGGCAAGGTGACACCATTGAGAATGGGAGCCAGGTCACCGACCGTCGCCGCAACCAGCGAGAAGAACACGATCGCCACAAAGGTGTCGACGAGTGGAATGAGGTTTAGCTGCACGAGGCCGAACTTCTGGAACATGGCTCGCCGGCGGCCTTCGCGGAGTGCGCGTGCGCGTTCGCTCGCCATCTCAACGCCCTCCTGGTGTAGCCGACGCCACTTGCATCGAACGTGCGGCGCTGGTCAGCGAGATCTTCGGAAAGTTCGACATCTTCACCCGCTCGAGCACGTGCACGATGTCGTCGTAGGCGACGTCGTCGTCAGGAACGACCATGACGGCGTCCGCGGTCGGGAACTGCCGCTTGATGTCCTGCAACGTCGCCTGGAGCGTGTCCAGCGCCGGCTGACCGATGCCGGAGATGTTCAGCGCGAACGGCTGCGCGCCGCCATTGGCATGCTCGACGCGCAGCCCGTTCTGATGGACCGCGACGGCGAGAATCAACGTCACCGTGTCCCTCTGCGCCCCACTCGTGTTCGTCTCCGCCGTCACCACTACCGGTGGCAACGCGAGGTCGAAGGCCGTCAGGTTCGTCATCACCGCGCCCGTGTACGTGAGGAGACTGAAGAACACGATCGAGGTGAGAATGTCCACCAACGGCACGAGATTGATACGTCCGTGCGCCGTTAGTGGCTCGCGCTCCTGTTGCCGTGCGCGAAGCTTATGAAACCGCGAGGCCATGAGAAATCCTTCCTGAGTCTAGTGTCGACGCTATGGCGCTAACGCCTAACGCAACGCTTATCGGTGGCCGAGGCGAACGTCCGGGCGATCGATGAGCGCGTTCACGAGACGCACCGAGAACTCGTCCACCTGCTCGATGATCATCTCCGACTGGCTGACGAGATACGCGTGCGCGATCGAGAGCGGAATCGCCACGAGCAGTCCAAAGCCCGTCGCGTTCAGCGCGATCGCGATACCGGCCGCCAGCTTCGCGGATCGGTCCGCCGCCGACGCCGTTGCCACCGAGGCGAACGCCTCGCGCAGACCGTAGATCGTTCCGAACAGACCGAACAGCGTCGCCACGTTCGCGAGCATCGGCAGATACTGCAGCCGACGCGTGAGCTTCGGCATCACCGTGATCGCGGCCGCGTCGGCCACGCTCTGCAGATCGGCTTCGTCGCGGCTGCGGCTGCGGAGGATCAGCAGCCCCATATCCGGGAGCGCCGCCGTCGACTGCGCGCAGAGCTTGATCGCGTCGTCGATCTTGCCGGCGCGCACGAGCGAGATCACGCGCTCGATGAACGCGCGACCATTGATCTTGGACTTGATCACGATCACATAGAACCGCTCGATGAAGATGGCGATACCCGCCACTCCCACGAGCAGGATGAAGTTCATGATCGGTCCGCCGTTCTTGTACCACTCAATGATCGTTGACATGTTCGCCCTGTCTCCTCGCAGGCGTGTTGTGAAATCGAACGCTTGTCCTTCGCTACATCCTTGTCTGCGTCAGGGTGACTGGAATCACCTCATCACCCGGACGTGTACTCTGTTACCGGACCCGTGAGGCAGAAGACGTGCCCGCCGGAGGCGGTCGCCGCGTCGAGTCGGGCGGCGTCGCTGGCGGACGACGCGTCGTATCTGTTGCTGCCGGCGGAATTGCACCTGGCGTCGTCGACGGCGGCGTCGTCACGATGCCGCCCGGCGGACACCACCAGTGCGTCGCACACCATCGCTGCTGCACCTGCGGCAGCGCCGTCGGCGCATTCGTCGGATTGTTCCCCGGCACCACCGCCATCGGTTGTGGCGGGAGACGCGGCGGGAAGAGCGCCGACGAATCGGCCGGGACACGCACACGCACGCTGTGCGACGGACACCACCAGTGCGGAGCGCACCACCCGTACTGCCTGTGCAGCCTCGCGAACTGCGCGCGGAGCGGCGTCAACGGCGACACCGCGGGCAGCCTGAAGAGATCCGGCGTCCCCACGCTGTCCGCCGCCAGCACCAACGAATCCGCCGGCGTCATCAACCGGCCCGACATGATCGCATAACCTTCCTGGATCTCGGGCCAGAAATCGTGATCGTAGAAGCGCGGTACCAGCACCTGCCTGCTGTACGCTGGCACCTCGCGCGGCCGAACCGTCACGACCTGCGGTGTCGGCACCGTACCGCGAATCTCGATCGGCGTCTGCCGTCGCGGTGTCCGCTGCGCGCTCGCTTTCGAGCTGCCCACTGCCAGCGCAGCCGTGGCGAGTAGCACGGCGAAGGCACCGCAGGCCGCCGCGCGTTTGCTTTGGGATCCTCTCCTCATGCTGCTCGTCTCCGTCGCCATCAGCGACCTCCGGTCACGACGCTCGGTGGCGCCGCGTCAACGTTGCCCTGCACTGCATTCCGCGCTCGATCGATCCACGGCTTCGCCGCTGCGTCGTTTCCGATCGCCGGCGTCGATTCGGCGCGTTGCACGAGCTCCTGCCAGACTTGCTTCGCCGCCGCGTAGTATTGCTCCGCCTGCTGCGCCGCGCCCTGCTGCGCCTGCGTCTGTTCAGCATCCGTTAAACCAGACGGCAGCTGCACGTTCTTGAGGAAGTTTCCGTACTCCCACTGCGCGAGCCCGACATAGTAGCTCGACGCCGCCAGGTACTGCGGCACGCCGGCCTTGATTGCGTTCGCGAACTCGCCCGTCAGCTGCTTTAGGAGCGCCTGCTTCTGCCGCGACGCGCGCGTCACGCCGGCTGCCGTCAGCTGACCCTTCGATGAGATCACGAGCTTGAGCGGCTGATACTCTCCGAACGTCCCGACGCCCTGCTGGAACGCCCGCTCCGCCACCCTCGAGGAACACTCGGCCTGCAGCTCCTCGGCCGGTCGCGCGCACGCGCTGGCCAGTGCCCGGTTCGCCGCCGCCGTGTCGCCCGACGTCTGCAGCTGCGCGATCTGCTGCTGTCTCGCCTGTGCCGCACGATCGTCGCGTGGATAGCGCTGCGCGAAGAGAGCATACGTCCGGGCCGACGCCGCCGCATCCGACGCTTCACCGTAGGTCAGGGCCGCGTTCCACAAGGCATCGGCAGCGCGCTTGTCCTTCGGGTAGGCGTTCGCAAACTGCTCGTACGCGGCCGCCGCTTCCTTCTTCCTGCCTAACGAATCGAGCATCACGGCCACGCGCACCATCGCGTCGCCGCGCCCACTCCAGTTCTCGTTCTGCTGGATCAGCTCCTGGTAAGCCTGCACCGACTGCTCGCGCTGGCCGATGTCGGCGAGAAGCTTCGCCCGCAACGTCTGGTACTGCAGGCGATACTTGTAGTTCGGGTACTGCTGCGCCAGCTGCGCCGAGAGGTCGATCGCATGCTGCCGCGCATCACGAGACGCCGCCTCGTCGTTCTTGCTCCGCGCCACACTGTCCGCGAGCATGTACGTCTCGATCGCGTTGCGCAGCGCGTCCGGCGCCTTCGCGTTCTGCGGGTTCGCCTTTGCGTAGGCAACGTAAACCTGCTGCGCCGCCTCGCCGTACTGGCCATGTTTGATCAGTGAGTCGGCGTACGCACCCGCTGCCGTTTCACGAATCGCGCGAATCGAATCGGCGAGCCGCGTCTGCCCACTCGACGCCGCCACCTGCTGCGCCTGCTCCCACTGGGTCTGTGCCTGCGCGTACTGGCCGGCGCGATACATCGCGTCACCGATCAGCCGCTGTGCCGTCGGCGTGTACGGATCGTTCGGATAGGTGGTCGCGTAGGTACGGAATGCCTGCTCCATCGCGTCCCACCGCTGTGACTCCGAGGCGTGTCGCCCCTTCTCGATCAACGCCTTCTTCGCGACGTCGGTCTGCGGGAACGCCGCGACGAACCGATCGACCACCGCGAACAGTGAATCCTGCGCCGCACGATCGGTCTTGTTGCGCACCAACGCCGAGTCGAAGGCGACGATGGCGTTCCGACCCGCTTCCTGCGCGAGCTGCTGGTTCGCGTTGCCGTAGCCGAATGCGGCGCGCGAGAACTCCGCGCCGGCACGAGCATAGTCGCCCGCGCCGAACAGGGCCTCGCCGAGGTACCGATTCACGATCTGCGCGCTGTCGCTCTTCGGGAAATCCGTGAGATAGCGCTGATAGATCTGTGCGGCCTCGGCGAATCGCGTCTTGTTGCCCGCCTGTGCCGACGCCAGCAGATACTGGCCACTCTCACGCAGCGCCGATTCACGCAGCTTCGCCGCGGTATCGGCCAGCTGCGGATTCGCCTGCGCCCACGCACTGCCAGGCGCCAGCACGTCCGCCAGCCGCATACGCGCCGCCTGCGCCGAATCGCGCTCGAGCAGCCGGTTCTGATAGATGTCCGCGATCTCGCTCACTGCCGTCAACACGCTCGAATCAGTCGGCGCCTGCGACAGCACCATCTGATACGCGTTGATCGCTTCCGGGAAATTGCCCTGATCCCGGAACGTCTGCGCGACGCGCCGCATCAGCGCCAGCTGATAGGGTGCCCCGCCACGGCTCTGGAAGTAGCGGCTTGCCGCCTGCGCGCCACCGACCTGCGTGAACGCGACCGCCATGTACTCGATTGCTTCGCCGCGAAGCCCGAGCCGCGACTGCTGCTCCGGTGTCAGCTTGTCATACGCATCGACCAGTCGGCTGAAGACGTCGACCGCCTTCTGATAGTCCGCCTGATTGGCCTGATTCGCCTGGTTGTAGTACGACCAGCCAAGCTTGTAGAGCGCGAGGAAATAGATATCGCTCGGCGCCTGCGTCGAGGCGACCGCTTGCTCGTACGCAGTTGCCGCCGCCGCGAAGCCGGCCCGGCGCGGATCGCCGCGCTGCCGCG
>JAICSD010000472.1 GCA_025937075.1 Vicinamibacteria bacterium
GTTCCGCACGACCCGCACGCGCGCATACTTGATTGCCGAGAGGCTGTCGGCGACGACGGACAAGCCGGCCATGCCGAACGCCATCGTTCTGAGCGGCGCGTAATCGTGGAGCGCCATCTCGACGCGTTCGTAGGCGTACTTGTCGTGCATGTAGTGGATGACGTTCATTGCGCTGACGTACACGCCGGCGAGCCAGTCCATCATCCGCTCGAAGCGCTCGAGCACGTCGTCGAACTCGAGGACGTCGCCCGTCACGGGCTCGGAAGGCGGCGCGATCTGCTTGCCGCTGATCTCGTCCCGGCCTCCGTTCATCGCGTACAGCAGGCACTTCGCGAGGTTCGCCCGGGCGCCGAAGAACTGCATCTGCTTGCCGACGAGCATCGGCGAGACACAGCACGCAATCGCGCCGTCGTCTCCCCAGGTGCGCCGCATGATCTCGTCGCTCTCGAACTGAATGGAGCTCGTGTCGATCGCAACCTTCGCCGAGAAGCGGCGGAAGCCGTCGGGCAGCCGCGGCGAGTACCAGATTGTCAGGTTCGGTTCGGGCGCAGGGCCGAGGTTGTAGAGTGTCTGCAGCAGGCGGAAGCTCGTTTTTGTCACCAGGGCGCGGCCGTCGTCTCCCATGCCCGCAATCGATTCGGTCACCCACGTCGGGTCGCCGGCGAATAGGTCGTCGTACTCCGGCGTGCGCAGGAACCGGACGATGCGCAGCTTGATGACGAAGTCGTCGATGATCTCCTGAGCCAGCTCCTCCGTCAGCGCGCCGGACGCGAGATCCCGCTGGAAATAGATGTCCAGGAACGTCGACGTGCGGCCCAGCGACATCGCCGCGCCGTTCTGTTCTTTGACGCCCGCCAGGTAGCCGAAATACAACCACTGGACCGCTTCCTTCGCGGTCCGGACCGGGCCGGAGATATCGAACCCGTACGCCGCCGCCATCTCGAGCAGTTCCTGCAGCGCGCGGATCTGCTCGGCCAGCTCTTCGCGATCGCGAATGATTTCATCGGTCGACCACGAGCGATCGAGCGCGCGCTTCTCTTCCTGCTTCCGTTCGATCAGCCGGTTGACGCCGTAGAGCGGCACGCGGCGGTAGTCGCCGATGATTCGGCCGCGTCCGTACGCGTCTGGCAGCCCGGTGAGGACGTGCGAGCTGCGGCACTTGCGCACTTCTTCCGTGTAGGCGTCGAAGACGGCCTCGTTGTGCGTCTTCCGGTACTTGCTGAAGGTCTCGACGACCTGTGGATCCGGTTCGAAGTCGTACGCCTTGAGCGCGTTCATGACGAGCCGCAGGCCGCCGTTCGGCATGATCGCCCGTTTGAGCGGCGCGTCCGTCTGCAGACCGACGATCACTTCGTGCTCGCGGTCGATGTAGCCGGGCGCGTGCGCGGTGATCGAGCTGGGAATCTGCGAGACGTCGAGGACCCCTTTGCGGCGCTCCTCGATGAACAGCTCGCTCAGGCGTTTCCACAGATTCTGCGTGCGCGCCGTCGCGGGCGCCAGGAAGCTCTCATCGCCGTCGTACGGCTCGTAGTTCTCCTGGATGAAGTCGCGGACGTTGATCTCTTTCTGCCACAGGCCCGTCCGGAACCCATGCCATGGCGAACCGATGTCCTGAACAGTGTCCATTCTGGCGGCGGCGGTGACGGTCATAGTGGTCCTCGCAGTTGCCCGCTACGCGCGGGCTTCGACCAGCCCGAGCACGACGCTGGTGTGCCGGGCGATCATCAGTTCCTCGTTCGTGGGAATCACCCACGTCGACACACGGCTTCCCGTCCGGGAGATCAGGGGGCCGTGCTTTGCGTTCGCATCCGGATCGATATCGACGCCGAGCCATGCGGAGGCCTCGCAGATGCGGCGCCGGATCTCGGCGGAGTTCTCGCCAATGCCTGCTGTGAACACGAGCCCGTCGACGCCGCCGAGCACGGCAGCGGCCGCGCCGATCTCTTTGGCCGCGCGATACACGAAATAGTCGACGGCGAGCCGCGCCGCCGGCGCGTCTTTTCCGGTCAGGTCGCGCATGTCGTTGCTGATTCCCGAAATGCCCAGCAGGCCGGACTTCTTGTACAGCATCGTCTCCACCGCTGCGGTCGAGAGGTCGAGCGTTTGAAACAGGTGCAGAATCACGCCGGGATCGACCGAGCCCGGTCTGGTGCCCATGCAGAGTCCGTCGAGCGCCGTGAACCCGAGCGTGCTGTCGACGCTCTTTCGATCCTTCATCGCGCAGAGGCTCGCGCCGCTGCCCAGATGCGCGACGATGACGCGACCGTCCGCGATCTCCGGTGCGGTCTGCGGAAGCACCGATGCGATGTATTCGTACGAAAGGCCGTGAAAGCCGTAGCGCTGGACGCCCTGTGCCCGAATATCGTCGGGGAGCGGCACGAGCTGCGCGACCGGCGGCTGACCGCGATGGAAGCTCGTATCGAAGCACGCGACCTGGGGGACCTCGGGCAGCCGTTCGGTGACCGCATCGATGGCCGCGAGATTGTGAGGCTGATGGAGCGGCGCGAGCGGGATCAGGTCGCGCAGGTCCTTCAGGACCTCAGGCGTGACCAGCGTCGGACCGGCATATCGCGCCCCGCCGTGGACGACGCGATGACCGACGCCAAGGACGCGCGCGCCGCCGTACTTCGTACGAAGCCAGTTGGCGAGGACGCTGAGCGCAGCCGCGGCATCGCGGACGCTTCGATCCAGCTCACGGTTCTCGATCAGGCTGCCGCTGCCGTCCTTGACGGTGAAGCGCGGCGATGTCGCGATGCCATCAATCTGCCCTCGTACTTCCAGCGCCCACGCCTGCGGATCGGGGTTCCCGTAGACGCAGAACTTGAGACTCGACGACCCGGCGTTCAGCACGACGACGTACGCATCCATCTTCGCGTCCATTCGAACGGCTACGCCGAGACCGGCTGCAGCGACCCACGCCGGGCGTGCGCGGCGAGCATCCCGACGGCGCAGCTGGCGATCCGCGATCGAACGCTGTCGGCGCGGCTGGTGAGGATGATCGGGACGCGCGCGCCGAGCACGAGCCCCGCGCTGTCGGCGTTGGCCAGGAACGTGAGCTGCTTCGCCAGGATGTTGCCCGCCTCGAGATCGGGCGCGAGGAGGATGTCGGGATCCCCGGCGACCTGCGACGTGATGCCTTTCGTCTTCGCCGCGTCCTTGCTGATCGCGTTGTCGAAGGCGAGCGGTCCGTCGAGGAGCCCGCCCGTGATCTGGCCCCGCTCGGCCATCTTGCAGAGCGCGGCGGCGTCAATCGTCGCGGGCATCTTCGACGTGACCGTTTCGACGGCCGCGAGGATGGCGACCTTGGGCGTCTGGACGCCGAGCGCCA
>JAICSD010000289.1 GCA_025937075.1 Vicinamibacteria bacterium
ACTTCTTCGGCGCGCTCGCGCAGCTCACGCGGCCGCAGCTTCATTACGCGCTCGGGCTCGATGCGCCCGAGGCCCCGACTCGCGTCGCCGAAGCGCGTCGTCTCTACAACGTGTTTCGCCGGTTGGGACCTGGGTGGAACGTCGTGGATCGCGCGTTCTGGCGCCCAACGCTGGATCCCGCGCTGCTCGCTGCGCAGCTCAGTACGGACGCGACCGGCCGTCCCGTCGTTCCGGGGACACGCGCATTCTGGACCGCGCTGCTGACGAACGGCACCGGTCCGGGGCAAACGGAAGACGCTCTGGCGGCGGGCGAGGCGCCGGGATTCGCGTGGCTGAGCGAACAGGTCTTGAACACGGACCTGGACGAAGCAGCGCAGCAGCGGAACTATGCCGCCGTGCTGTTCGCCTCGCGGCAGGTCGACGCGCTGACCGCGAAGAATGCGGCGGATGCCTTCGACGCCGTGCGCGCCGCGCTCAAGTATCCGGCCCTCGCATTGACCCTCGAACGCGCAGGCCTGCACGATCTCACAGCGCTGGCCAGCGCCGCGCGGCGCGCGGCGAAGCTCACACTAGCGGGCGACGAGCGGCACTCGGCGCGGGCGCTGGCGCAGTTTCAGGGAGCCATGGCGCTCCTCGCGCGTGGCGCGATGCGCCGCAGTCTCACGCCGGCGGCACTTGCCTCTCTCGTGTCGTCGCTCTCGAGCCTGGACGTCGACGAACGCGGCGACTACGGAGGCCAGGTCGCGCGCTGGCTCGGTGCGCACGCCCAGGACTG
The DNA here is from genome assembly GCA_025937075.1 of Vicinamibacteria bacterium. The sequence goes on from JAICSD010000289.1 coordinate 776, forward strand.
GCCGGCGGCCGAGCCCGCGCTCGCCGTCGATTTGCCGGACGATCCGTTCGCGAACGCCGCCGGTCCACTCGAGCGGGATCTGCTGCACCTGGTCGCCGGGCCCGCGGTCCGCGACGTCCCGATCGTCGAATGGGAAGGCACGCGGTATCGCGTCGATCTCTCCCGCGCCGAAGCGGTCCGCATCAGCCGGATGATTGGCGATCAGCCACGCCCGTATCTCTCCTCCGCACGATCGCTGGTGGGCATCGCGGACGCGATCACCGCAAAGACGATCGCCCGCGACGAACTGTCGCGGGACGCGCAGCAGCTCCGTCAAATCGGAACCGACGTGGATCTGCGCACGCCATCGGCGTGGAACGACACGGAGGCGCCGCAGCGGTTCCAGGACGTCTCAGCCGCGCTCGATCGCGCCGCGCGGGACGGCATTCGCGACGCCCCACGCGTCGCCCGCACGCTGCTGCTGCTCGCCGACGATCTTGCGGCGCGCGGCCTCATGGAGCTCGCGTACGCCTGTGCCATGGGATATCCCACGGGCACACCGATTTCGGCGGACGACGCCGCACAGCGTCACGTGTTCGGCATCGGGAATGCCAGCGTCCGCCACGCCGCTGCGTGGCAGTTGCCGCTCGCCGGCGCAGAAGGCGGCGGGTGGCACGTCACCGGCTCCGTGCTCGGCCTCGATGTGCGGCTCGCGAGCTTCTGGATGGTGCCGCTGTCGTCGGCGCCGCCCACGCATCGGCCGACGCTGAACGATGCGGATCGCCGCGGTTACATGGAAACGGCGGTCATCCTGAACCCCGTCTCGCTCACCGACGCGCAGCGCGACGCCATCGCATCCGCGCTTCGCGAAGCACGCGACCGCCTCGCATCGGTGCGCTCGGCCGACGATGCGCGCGCGATTGGCGATCGGGCGCGCCTCGATTCGTGGCAGCGCAGTCTGGTGCCATGGATCGCCGATCACGATTCGCGGCAGCTCGAAGGCGCCCTGTCGGCAAGCCAGTTGCTCGCGCTAGGCATGCCGGCCGCGGGGGGTTCCGGCCTGGAGGCGTGGGGCGTCAGTGCGGGGACGCGTCTCGGCTGCCTGTGCGTCCGTCTCTCCACGCCTTCTGCTGGTGACGTGCTCTCCTGGCGCTGGGGCAGCGGATTCTTCTCGACGGCGTTTTCCGACGTGAACTTGCGGCTGGCGGAGCTGCTCGCCGGGATGAAAATGCCCGCACCGCTCCTCGGACCCGTCCTCTCCTCCGCGACGCTCGAGCTGATCAACAACGCGACGAGCCGCGATCAGGATGACGCGCGAGGCCTGATCGAGTTTGCGCGGACGCTGACGACGGAGCGTCTGGAGCTGTTCCTGGCGCTCCTTACGACGGATGGACCCCTCATCCCCGTGACGGACACGTCAGGGCCTCAGACCGGTATCGGAGATCTGCGATCAGACGAGGTGCGCCGAAGACGCGCCCGCCGGAGCGGAGCGGGGCATGGGGCCCCCGCGAGCGACGGCGATTGGGACTCCGGCGGGGCGAAGCCCCCCAGTAGAAGAAGATGAAGTTGGCCTCTGCGGCCGCGTTGACCGCCTGTTCGTTGACGATGGTGCTCGCCGCGCAGGACGGTCCGACCCTGACGATCACCTCGCCGACCGCCGATGCCATCGTCACAGGTGCGACGCGCCTCGCAGCCGTGATCAACCCCGCGGCGGACGTGCAGAATGTCAGCTTTTTCGTCGACGGACGCCTCGTCTGCACGGCGGATCGCGCACCGTACGGCTGTTCGTGGGATCCGGGTACCGCGTTGCGCGGGCACCACGTTCGCGTCGTGGCCAGCCTTGCCGGCGGACGCCGGCTGGTCGAGAACATGCGCACGAAGGACGTCGGATACTCCGAACGCGTGCGCACGAACGCCGTCCTCGTACCCGTCATCGTCACCGATCACGGGCAGTTCGTCCGAGGGCTGAAGAAGGCCGACTTCGCCGTCTTCGAAGACGATGTGGCGCAGCCGATCGCGAGCATGGTGAGCGAGGACGCGCCGCTCGATCTGGTGCTGTCGATCGATATCAGCGGCAGCATGGAGCACGCGCTGCCCGACGTGAAGCTGGCCGTGAAGGAGCTGCTGTCGAAGCTGCGGCCCGGGGACGCGGCCACGCTGGTGGGCTTCAACGACACGACGTTCCTGCTCGCCGAGCGGGAGAAGGATCAGAAGACGCGGGAGCGCGCCGTCGATCTGCTGACGTCCTGGGGCGGGACCGCCCTCTACGACGCGACGGTTCGGTCGATCGATCTCGTGAGCCGCGAGTGGGGACGCAAGGGCGTCGTGATCTTCTCCGACGGCGACGATCGCAACAGCCTGACGAAGCGCGAGACCGCGATGGCGAAGGTCCAGGCGAGCGACGCGATGCTCTACACGATCGGGTTCGGCGGCGGCGCTGACGTCGCGCGGCTGCGCGCCAGCCTGGAGAATTACGCGAAGTCGACCGGCGGGCGCGCGTTCTTCCCGAAACGGCCGAGCGAGCTCGATGCGGTGTTCGATCAGATCGTCGCAGAGCTCGCGAACCAGTACGTCCTGTCGTACTCGCCGACCAACGTGCAGCAGGACAGCAAGTGGCGCAACATCAAGGTCCAGGTGCGCAAGGGCAATTACGACGTGAGGGCCCGGCGGGGGTATCGCGCGAGCGGACCGCAGCGGGCGGAGAGATAACCATGCAGACACGCGCTGCGAGGAACTTCATCGTCGTCATCCTGCTCGCGTGCGCTGCCACGGGGCTGCGCGCGCAGGCGACAAAGCAGGATCGCCCGCCGTCGTTCCGGACGGGCGTCGAGCTCGTGACGGTCGACGTCGGCGTGATCGATCGGCAAGGGCAGCCGCTCCTCGGATTGGCGCCGGCGGATTTCACCGTCACCGTTGCCGGACAGCCGCGCCGCGTGGTCACGGCGGAATTCGTCGACACGACGCCGCCAAAGTCCGCGCCGGCAGCGCAGCCCGTGTCGATCAGCACGAACGAAGGAGGCGGCGTCGGCCGGCTGTTCGTGTTCGTCGTCGATCAGAGCACGCTCGAGCCGGGCAACGTCCGCTACGTCGCCAGTGCGGCGGGGCGGTTCTTCGACGGCCTGACATTCGCGGATCGATCGGCGCTCATGCTGCTGCCCATAGGTCAGAGCATCGGCTTCACGTGGGCGCACGATCGCGTGAAGCAGGCGCTCCAGCGCGTGACGGGTCTCGGCGCGCGGCAAGTGTCGTGGGAATACGGCAGCCTGTCCGAGGCGCGCGAGATCGCCGACCGCAACATGCTCACGCTTCGCACGGTTGGCGATCGTGAATGCCGCTCGAGCATCTCCGCGTCGAGTGCCGGCGCCGGATCGTCGATACCCACGCCCGTCGCTCCGCCGGCCGGCGGAGGTGGCGGGGGAGGCGGCACGGGTGGAGGCGCTGGCGGCGGTGGGGGTGGCTCTGGCGGGAGCGGCGGCGGAGGTGGTGGCGGCGGCGGAGGCGGTGGAAGCAGCGTTGCAGTGCGCGGCAGCAGCCCGTTCGGCATGGACGCGTGCACGCGCGACCTGCAGATGCAGGCCGAATCCACATGGCGCGAGGCGCAGATGACGTCCATGGCGAGCATCTCGGCACTGCGTCAGCTACTGATCAATCTGAGCCGGGTGAACGGCGACAAGACGATCATCCTCATCTCCGGGGGCTGGCCGCTCGAGGAGCGTGACGAGACATCGCTCCTGTCCACGGTTGCCGCGGATGCTGCCGCCGCGCGCGCGACGGTCTACACGCTGTTCGTGCCCACGACGATGTTCTCCGCGGATCGCCGCGGGATGACGTCGACTCCCGCACGCGATCAGTTCCTCCATTCCGGCCCGCTCGAAACGCTCGCGGGCATGACCGGCGGCGGATCGTTCCGGGCGGAGGTCAATCCGCAGGCCGCGTTCGAGCGGATCGGCCGCGAGCTGGCGGGCTACTACCGCCTGGGTGTCGAGAAGGATCCGAGCGATCAGGAGGGTAAAGGACGCCGTCTGAAAGTGCAGGTGGCGCGCGGCGGGATCACCGTTCGCGCGCGCGACATCTTCGACATCCGCACGTACGAGGATCGAGATTGGGCGGCGCGCCTTGCGTCGGCGCTCGAATCGCCTGTGCCGGCGACGGGGCTTGGACTGCGCGTCACCAGCTACGTCGCGACCGACGCGGACGAGCGCGGACGCTTCAAGCTGGTGATTGCCGGCGAGGCCTCGCGCATCGAGAAAGGCGAGGCCACGTTCCAGGTACTCGTCCGCGATCTCGACGGAAGGAAGATCATCGCCGGCGAGCAGTCGCTCGGTGAAGCGACCGCCGACGTCCTTCCGTTTGCGTCGAACATTCCTCTGCCGGCCGGAAGCTACATCGTCCGCGCGGCCGTGATGGACGCCGCGGGCCGAGTCGGCTCGGTGGATCACCGCGTCGACGTGAAGCCGATCGCGCTCGGCGATGTCTCCGCGACCGGTCCCCTGCTGATTCGCATTCCCTCGCGAGGCGGTGGCGAGCCGCGCTTCGCACTGGACGGGATTTCCCAGGACGAACGGCTCGCGCTGGAGGTGGATCTCGAAGCGGATGCGTCGAAGCTGACCGGCGCGGACGTCTCGTTCGAAGTGGCCTCCGCGGCCGATGGTCCCGCGCTGGTGAGTGCCGCAGGCAACCTGGTGCCCGGCACACGGGAGGGCTCGACGATCGCGCAGGGATTTGCGGACATGCGCATGCTGCCGCCGGGCACTTACGTCGCGCGCGCGAAGATCAGCACAGGTGGCCAGTCCATCGGTGAAGTGCGGCGGGCTTTTGTGGTCCGTGCCGGCGCCGCACCCGCGATCGCCTCGGCCGATGAGCCGACCGTCGTCGCGCCGGCCGTCACGACCTCGCCGCTCACCGCGCGAGCGCTCGGCGCCGCGCCGCGGTTCGCAATCGAGCAGGTGCTCGCGCCACAAGTGCTGAACGGGTTCCTGGATCGCATTGCCGCGCGCCCGGACGCGTCGTCCGCGGGCGTCCGCGAGCTCCTCGCGCAGGCCCGCAGCGCCAACCTCGGCGAGTTGAAGGTGCCGGATACGGCCAACAGCGCACCGGTGGCATTCCTGAAAGGCCTCTCGCTGCTCGCGCAGCGGCAACTCGATCCGGCTGCCGACGCGTTCCGTTCGGCGAT
>JAICSD010000187.1 GCA_025937075.1 Vicinamibacteria bacterium
CTTCGCCGTCCGGAGGCGCCATGTCAGAGACTTCCCTCGTTCGCGCCGGCCACTTCCACGCCGTTCGGTTCTACGAGGACGCGGCCGCCCTCAGCCGCATCGTGGCGGATTTCCTGCTCGAGGGCATGCGGACCGGCCAACCGGCCCTCGTCATTGCCACGCCCGTGCACCAGCAAGGCATCCTGGTGTGCCTGCGCGAGCGATCCTTCGATCCATGGGCGGCGATGGCGTGCGGCGATCTCGTGCTCGCCGAGGCGTCGGAAATGCTGGCCTCCTTCATGGTCGACGGCATGCCGAACGCGGATCGCTTCAATGAGGTCATGACGGCGCTCCTCGCCCGCATGTCCAACGGACGCCTCGTCCGCGCGTATGGCGAAATGGTCGACGTCCTCTGGCAGGCGGGGATGCACGCCGCGGCGATACGCCTGGAGATGCTGTGGAATCAGCTCGCGAACAGCGCCGAGTTCTCGCTGCTGTGCGGGTATTCGATGGGGCACTTCTACAAGGATGCCGCCTACGGCGAGATCTGCGCGCACCACACGCACGCGATTTCCGCCGAAGGGCAGGCGGGCCCGCTCCATTGATATGGATGACATGAGATCTTTCGCTCTTCTTACGCTGGCGGCAATCACCTTCGGTGTGTGCGCGTTCGCCCAGTCGAGCGCGCCGTCCTCATCCGGCGCGCTTCTCGTCCTCGCCAAGACGGATTTGACGATGTCGATTGTCGATCCGGCGTCGCTGAAGATAATGGGCAAGGTTCCGTCCGGTCCCGATCCGCACGAAGTGATCGCGTCCGCGGACGGAAAGACGGCGTACATCTCCAATTACGGCGGCGGCGCGTTCAACACGATCACCGTCGTCGATCTCGCGGCACACAAGGCGCTGACGCCGATCGATCTCGGTGCGCTGCGCGGCCCGCACGGGCTCGACTTCGTCGCTGGGAAGCTGTGGTTCACGGCTGAAGGCGCGAAAGTGGCAGGCAGTTACGATCCCGCATCGAAGGCCGTCGACTTCGTTGTCGGCACCGGTCAGAACCGCACGCACATGATCTACGTCACGAAGGACGCCAATCGTCTCGTGACGTCGAACGTCAGCTCGGCGACGATATCGGTCATCGAGAAGACGGGGCAGACGGGAGGGCGCGGTGGTCCGCCGCGCTCGGATTGGAGTCAGACGGTGATTCCCGTCGGCGGCGGAGCCGAGGGGTTCGACATCTCGCCTGACGGCAAGACGATCTGGGTGGCCAACGCGCAGGACGGCACGATTTCCGTCATTGATTTCGCCGCGAAGAAGGTCACCGATACGATTGCCGCGAACGTGGGCGGCGCGAATCGTCTGAAGTTCACGCCGGATGGCAGCCGCGTGTTCGTCTCGACGCTGCGGGGTGCCGACGTCGTCGTGTTCGATGCGGCGTCGCATCGCGAACAGAAGCGGATCCGGACCGGCCGCGGCGCGGCGGGGATCCAGATGCAGCCGGACGGTTCGCGCGTGTACGTGTCGTGCACGCCTGACGACTACGTCGCCGTCATCGATTTGGCGAAACTGGAAATCACGGGCCGGATCGACGCCGGCAAACAGCCCGACGGTCTCGCCTGGGCGTCGCATCCTTGATCGGATTGACGCCATCGCGCCACAGCCATGGCGGAAATGCAGTCCGCCACGGACGTCGCCTTCCGCCTGAAGGCGGAAGCCACGGGTCGCCCGCTCGTTATCTGTGGCTTCCGGCTTTAGCCTGAAGTAACGACCCGCTGGCACGCGTTTGGTAACACCCTGACGCGTCCGCACACAATGACCGGCCGTCGTCACGATTCGCGCGTGGCGCGCTTTGGGGTGGCGCTCCTGCTGACGGGCGGGTGTGCGGCCCTGTGGGCGCTGCTCGCGCCTCAGGTGGAGTTCGAAGCCACGCTCCTGCTCTTCGTGCTGCCGGTGTTCGTGTCGACGTGGTACGGCGGCGCCGGACCGGGCGCGCTCTCGGCCGTCCTCTCGCTCGTCTCGGCGTTCCTCCTCATGCCCATCGAGACGTCCGCGAGCGGTGTGCGCGGCGATCGGCTGGACCTCCTGCTCTTTGCAACGGAGGCATCGTTGATCGTCGTCCTCACGAGTGCGCTGCAGCGGGCGCGCGATGCCGCCGAGCGCGCGAGCCGCGCGAAGGACAAGCTCGTCGCGATCGTGTCGCACGAGCTGAGGACGCCCCTGAACGTGATCAGCGGATCGGTGAGCCTGCTCCGGCCGCGCCAGCAGGATACGGAACGCATCGAACGCGGGCTCCGCCGGATCGAGCGCGCCGCACGGATTCAGGCGCGCATCATCGAGGATCTGCTCGATGTCTCCCGCGCCGCCTCGGGCAAGCTGGCGCTCGAGCGCCAGAAGATCTCGCTCGCACCCGTGCTGCAGTCCGCGGTGGACGACGTGCGGGCGCTTGCGGATGCGAAGCACGTTCAGCTTGGCACGGACATCGACATCGCCGCCGTCGTCGACGCGGATCCCATCAGGCTCGGGCAGGTGTTCTCCAATCTGCTGGGCAACGCGGTGAAGTTCACGCCGGATGGCGGGCGCGTGGACGTGAACGCGGGCGTCCACGGCGCGTACGTGCGCGTCAGCGTGAGCGACACCGGTCCTGGAATTCCCTCGTCGGCGCTCCCGTTCGTGTTCGAGCCGTTCCAGCAGGTCGACGACTCACGTGACGCGCGCGCGGGCGGCCTCGGTTTGGGCCTTGCGGTCGCCAAGCAGGTCGTGGAGCTCCACGGCGGACGCATCTCGGTCAAGAGCCGCGGAAGGAACAGGGGTACGAGCTTCGTCGTCGATCTGCACGTCGCGCCGCCCGTGGTCACTGGCCCGCGCGCGGCCGCGCAGGTCCATTGATCGGCTGCTCGTCTTCTCTCAGGGCTTCTCGTCCCGCAGCAATGACGCGCAGGATCGATTCCGCATCGAAGACGCAGCCGCCCCACGTTCCGCCGCTGACGTCCTGAAGCGCAGCCCAGATCCGCGTGTCCGCCGGAAGCGCAGGATCCGGCGCCAGATCATCCCGCATGGGCCGCGCGGCAAGAATCGCCGCCCCTTCGTCGGGCGCGACGACAAGGTCTCGATTGTCCGCGTCGTCCGCGTTCGTCCGCGGCCCCGCGAAGTTCACCGAGCCGTCGAGCGTGCGGCGATCGATGACGATCTCGATCAGGTCGCCATCGCGCAGTTTTCCGATCGGGCCGCCAGCGAGCGCTTCCGGCGTGACGTGTCCGATGCACGCGCCGGTCGACACGCCGCTGAATCGCGCGTCCGTGACGACGGCGACGTGTTTTCCGAAGGGAAGAAATTTCAGCGCGCCTGTGAGTTGATACGTCTCCTCCATGCCGGATCCCATCGGGCCGCGTCCGATGAGGACGAGCACGTCGCCCGCCTTGATCCGGTTCTCCTTGATCGCTGCGATGGCCGCGCGCTCGGTCGAGAACACCCGCGCCGGTCCGGTCATGCGGTACACACCGTCCGCGTCGATGACCGATGGATCGATGGTCGTGCTCTTGATGACGGATCCCTGGGGCGCGAGATTTCCGTGGGGAAAGCAGATCGTCGACGTCACGCCGCGGCTGCGCGCGGTGTCGGGCGAAAAGATCACGTCGCCTGGATCGACGCGGTAGCGGTCCTGCAGGATGCCGCGCACCCGATGACGGCGTCGCGAATCCGCCCAGGCGTCCAGTTGCTCGTCGAGCGTGCAGCCGTGTGCGGTTGTGACGCTCGTGTCGAGAAGACCAGCGCTGCGCAGGTGCAGCATCACCTCGGCGACGCCGCCCGCGAGGAACACTTCGACCGTCGGATGGTTCTTCGGTCCGTTGGGCAGCGCGTCCACGAGGCGCGGGACCTGGCGGTTCACCTCGGCCCAGTCGCGCGCCGTTGGCCGCCGGCGCCCCGCGGCATGCGCAATCGCGGGAAGGTGCATCAGGAGATTCGTGGATCCGCCGAACGCCGCGTGCGTGATCATCGCGTTCCGGACCGCTGCGTCGGTGATGACGTCACGGACCGCAAGACCTCGAGCCTCGAGGGCCATCAGTGCGCGTGCCGAGCGCCGCGCCATGTCGAGCCAGACCGGTTGTCCGGAGGGTGCGAGCGCGGCGTGGCCGAGCGACAGTCCCAGCGCTTCGCCGACGACCTGCGCGGTTGCCGCGGTGCCGAGGAACTGGCATCCGCCGCCGGGCGACGCGCAGGCGTGACAGCCGACGTCGGCCGCGTAGTCGAGCGTGATTTCGCCGTGCGCGAACCGCGCGCCGATCGTCTGCACGCGTCCCGCGTCTTCGCCGTGTTCCGGGGGAAGCGTCACGCCGCCGGGGACGAGGATGCATGGCAGATCGACGCTCCCGGCGAGGGCCATCATCATCGCGGGCAGTCCCTTGTCGCACGTCGCCACGCCGAGGACGCCGCGTCGTGTCGGCAGCGATCGAATCAGCCGTCGAAACACCGTCGCGGCGTCGTTGCGATACGGCAGGCTGTCGAACATCGCCGTCGTCCCCTGCGAGCGCCCGTCGCAGGGATCGGTGCACGCGGCTGCGAACGGAATCGCGCCGGCTTCCTTGAACACGTGCGCGGCGGCTTCGACGAGCAGTCCCACTTCCCAGTGCCCGGTGTGGTACCCGAGCGCAATCGGCGTCCCGTCGGGCGCCCTGATGCCGCCATGGGTGGAGAGCATCAGGAACTCCTTGCCACCTAGTGCGGAGGGCATCCACCCCATTCCTGCGTTCTGACTCCATCCGAAGAGGTCGCCCGATGGCAGCGCGCGCAGCATCTCTGCAGTAAAGGGCAGAGCACCCGGGGGGCCCGCGGCGCGTGCCGTTACGTCGATCTCTGAGTCGTCGGAATCGAATGGGTTGGCAGTCATCGTCGGGGCTCGGGATTCGGGAACCGAATTCGGGATTCGAGGATCAGGGATTCGGATCAGGGATTCGTGATCAGGGATTCGTGATCAGGGATTCGGGATTAGGGATCCGGATCATATCTTGCGATAATCCCCCGAACGACATGCAGCGTTTTCACGTTCCGTTGAGCTGGATCCGGCGCCACCTCGACGGCAATCCTCGCCTTCTTTTTGCCGGCATCGTCACCCTCTCCACTCTCCTCGTCCTCGTCGGCTGGGGGCTCGTGTGGTTCGCGTACGACATCACCTCCGGGCTCCCGGACAAGAACGCGTTGCGCGGGCTCGGCACGATGGCGCAGGCCACCACGATTTTCGATCGGGCGGAGAAGCCGGTCTTCACGATTTACAAGGAACAGCGGATCGAGATTCCGCTCGATCGGATGTCGCCGAACTTCGTCAAGGCGGTGATCTCCGTCGAGGACCAGCGCTTCTTCGAGCACAGCGGCGTCGACCCGGTTCGTATCGCCGCCGCGTTCGTGCGAAACATCCAGGAAGGCCGGCGCGCCGAGGGCGGCAGCACGATCACGCAACAGCTCGCGCGCCAGAGCTTCCTCACGCGCGACAAGACGCTCCGGCGGAAGCTCAAGGAAGTCGTCCTCGCCGCGCACATCGAGCACGAGTACTCCAAGAACGACATCCTCGAGATGTATCTGAACAAGGTGTACTTCGGCGACGGGCTCTACGGGATCGAGGCGGCATCCCGCGGCTACTTCGGCAAATCAGCGAGCGATCTCCGCATCGATGAAGCCGCGCTCCTCGCGGGCCTCATCCAATCGCCGTCGAGCTACGCGCCAACCGTGAACCTCGAGCGCGCGATCGCGCGGCGCAACGTCGTCCTGCAGACGATGGTCGCGTCCGGAGCGATCGATCCGGCGCAGTACGAGCAGGCGCGGCGCGCGAAGGTGACGCTGAAGAACGCGCTCGAGATGAAGGAGACGTTCGGGCTCTACTTCAAGGAACACGTCCGCCGCGAGCTTGTGGAGAAGTTCGGGTGGCCGCGCGTGGCGCAGGGCGGGCTGCGTGTGTACACGACGCTCGATGCGGACGTGCAGCAATCGGCGGAGAAACTGCTCGAAACAGGCCTCGAGACGATCGAGCGCCGGCGCGGCTATCCGCATCAGCCGCGCGGTACGCGACCGGTTGCGCCCGCAAGCGCGCAGGGACAGGAAACGGCGCCCGATTATCTGCAGGGCGCGCTCGTCGCGATGGATCCGGAGGACGGCTCTGTCCGCGCGCTGGTGGGCGGCCGGGATTTCAACGAGAGTCGCTTCAATCGTGCAACGCAGGCCAGGCGCCAGTCGGGTTCCGCGTTCAAGCCGTTCGTGTACGCGGCGGCGCTCGAGGCCGGCTATTCGCCCGCCTCGCTCATCACCAACCTGAACGACCCCGTCCTCACGCAGCAGGGCGAGTGGGTGCCCGAGGACGAGCATTCGGACGCGTCGGCGATGACGATGAGGTCCGCGCTGAGGATTTCGAGCAATCGCGCGGCCGTGCAGATGCTCAATACCGTCGGCATTCCGACGGCGGTATCGTTCGCGCAGAAGCTGAACGTCGGGACGCCGCCGAGCGTTCCCTCGCTCGCGCTTGGCGCCAGCGACGTCACGCTGCTCGCGCTGACGTCGGGGTATGGCGCCTTCGCCGACGAGGGCATCGTTCGCACGCCTGTGTTCATTCGTCGCGTCGAGGACGCAGACGGCAAGGTGCTCTATCAGGACGCTGGAAAGTCGCACCGCGCCGTCAGCGAGAGCACGGCGTTCCTGATGTCGAGCATGCTCGCGGACGTCGTCAATGCGGGAACGGCGTACAAGTCGCGTCTCGCCGGGTTCACGCTGCCGGCAGCGGGAAAGACCGGAACCACGAACGACTTCGTCGACGCGTGGTTCATCGGCTACACGCCGCACCTCATCGCCGGCGTCTGGATCGGGTTCGATCAGCCGAAGACGATTCTCCCCAACGGTTACGCGGGCGATCTCGCCGTCCCGATCTGGACGGCGTTCATGAAGACGGCCACGAAAGGCGACAAGCCGGACTGGTTCGATCGTCCCTCCAATGTCGTCGGCGTCAACGTCTGCCGCATGTCGGGCCAGCTTCCGAATGACGGATGCGATCACGTGCAGGTCGTCAACAAAGACGGGAACATCGAGACCCGCTCGATGATCTACACGGACTACTTCGTCCGCGGCACGCAGCCGACGACGGTGTGCCCGATGCATCCTGGAGGCTCGTTCATCGATGCGTTCGCCGGCGCGCTGGGGATCCAGGTGGGCCATCCCGCGCCTGCCGATGCCGCGACCATGCCGCCGCCCTCCGCGACGAGTACGGCCGGCACGGCTTCAGGCGCTGACGCCGTTCACGGCGGGACGACCGCGCAGCAGAAGGCGGAAGACGAGCAGCCGAAGAAGAAGAAGAAAGGATTCTGGTCGCGCCTCTTCGGCCGCGACGACAAGGACGACAAACAGCAGGACGAGAAGAAACAGAACGACCAGGACAAACAACAACGGTAAACTTCCAACGCCCAAACTCCCAATCTGCCAACTTTCGGATCTTGGGAGTTGGAATTCGGGAGTTGACGCGAGGTTTTCGCTCAGCGTTTCGTATGCCCTTCCGTCAGATAGCGGGTCATCGTCCTCTCCTCGCGTTGCTCTCGCGCACGTCCGCGCGCGGCGCGCTCCCCCCGAGCCTGATCTTTTCCGGTCCTCCCGGCGTCGGCAAGCGGCTCACCGCGACCGCGCTTGCGCAGACGCTGAACTGCTCCAGTCCGATCCAGTGGGACAGCGGCATCGACGCGTGCGGCGAATGCGCATCGTGCCGGCGGATCGCCCGCGGCATTCACGCCGATGTGTTGACCGTCGAGCCCGGGGATTCGGGATCGATCAAGGTCGATCAGGTGCGCGACGCCATCGAGCGTGCGGCCTACCGTCCCTTCGAAGGGCGGCGCCGGGTCGTGATCGTCGACGAGGCGGACGCGTTGATCCCGGAGGCACAGAACGCGCTCTTGAAGACGCTGGAGGAGCCGCCGCCCGCGTCCGTGTTCGTGCTCGTCACGTCGCGCCCCGATGTGCTGCTGCCCACCGTTCGATCGCGCTGCCAGCATCTGCGGTTCGGACCGCTCGTTGCCGCGGACATCGCCGATGTCCTGATCCGCGCACATGGGATGGAGGCGGAGGATGCGCATGCGGCCGCTGCGGCTTCGGCCGGCAGCGTTGGGCGCGCGCTCGAGGAGAGTACGGAAGTCGCTGCCGCAGCGCGAACCGCGGCCGCGCGCCTGCTGACGATTGCCGCCTCGTCTTCCGATCCGCGGCGGCGCCTCGATGGCGCCAAGGTGATGAGCGGA
>JAICSD010000048.1 GCA_025937075.1 Vicinamibacteria bacterium
AGGTTGAGCGCCGTCTGGCCGCCGACCGTCGGGAGGACGGCATCCGGGCGTTCGCGCGCGAGCACCGCGGCCACCATCTCGGCCGTCAGCGGCTCTACGTAGGTGCGATCGGCGATCTCCGGGTCCGTCATGATCGTGGCCGGATTGCTGTTCACCAGCACGACCTCGAGCCCCTCGGACTTGAGCGCCTTGCAGGCCTGCGTGCCCGAGTAGTCGAACTCGCACGCCTGACCGATGACGATGGGCCCGGAGCCGATGACGAGTACGCGCCTGATGTCGGTGCGCTTAGGCACGCCGTTCCATCTCCTCCAGGAATTGCTTGAACAGGTAATCGGCGTCGTGCGGACCTGGCGACGCTTCCGGGTGGTACTGCACGCAGAACACCGGCTTCGTCGCGTGCCGCAGCCCCTCGACCGTGCCGTCGTACAGGTTGACGTGCGTCACGCGGACGTCCGACGGCAGCGAGTCGGGATCGACGGCGAACCCGTGATTCTGCGATGTGATTTCAACGTTGCCCGACTCGAGCTGCTTCACCGGATGGTTTGCCCCCCGGTGGCCGAACTTCAGTTTGTAGGTCTGGCCGCCCATCGCGAGCGACAGGATCTGGTGGCCAAGACAGATGCCGAAGACCGGGACGTCGGCGTCCGCCAGCGTCTTCGCGTTGTCGATCGCGTATGAGAGCGCGGCGGGGTCCCCCGGGCCGTTGCTCAGGAAGACGCCGTCGGGAGCCGCATCGAGCAGCTCCGACGCGGGCGCGGTTGCGGGAAACACGCGAACGTCGCAGCCGTACGCCGTGAAGCGGCGCAGGATGTTCCACTTCATCCCGTAGTCGTACGCCGCGACGCGCAGGTTGCGCCGCGCGCGGCGCTGCGGCGGCGGCGTGAACTCGTCGTCGCCGCCCGCGGGCGTCCAGTCGAACGCCTGTTCGCAGGTGACGCCCTTGACGAGATCCGATCCTTCCATGTGAGCGAGCGCCTGCGTGCGATCGACGAGGACACGCGGATCGACATCGCCCGTGGCGAGGATGCCGCGCATGACGCCCGCGGAGCGCAGTATCCGGGTGAGGGCGCGCGTATCGATGTCGGAGATCGCCACGATGTTGTGGCGGATCAGGTAGTCGCGCAGCGTGCCGTCGGCGCGCCAGTTGCTGGCGATCGGCGATTCCTCGCGCACGATGAAGCCGGCGACGGTCGGCGCGCGCGACTCGCCGTCATCCGGAGCCACGCCGTAGTTGCCCATCTCGGGGGCCGTCATCGTGACGATCTGGCCGGCGTACGAGGGATCCGTGAGGATCTCCTGATACCCCGTCATGCTCGTGTTGAAGACGACCTCGCCGCCGGCTTCGCCGGGCGCGCCTGCGGCCTCCCCTTCGTACCAGATCCCGTTTTCGAGTGCGAGCGTAGCTTTCATTGATAGCGTTCGAGCGATCCCGTCACGCGCACTTCCTGACCGGCCGCGACGCGCGCGACCGAGCTGAACGGCCGGTGCTCCGGCAGTTCCAAGCGCACGACGTGTGTGCCGATCTTGACCGTGCCGAGCCGAAGCGGGGTGCGGCCGACGTTCTGCCCGTCGAGCAGCACGTTCGCGCCCTGCGGCCGCGAATCGACGAAGAGCGAGCCGGTGAACCCGCCCGCCTCGTGGCTTCCGCCTTTAGGCGGAAGATCGCTGGCTTCCGATCCGCGGCTTGCGCCTTTGGACGGAAGTTCCGCCTTGGACGAAGCCTCGCGCGTAAGGCGCACGTTCATCGAGTGCGACGTGTCCTGCGACGTCAGCGTCACATCCTCGCGCTCGACGCGATACCCGGGCTGCACAATGCGCACGGCGTACTTGCCAAGCGGAAGCTTGGTGAGCGTGAGCGGCGTTCGCCCGCGCCAGCGGCCGTTCACGGTGACGGATGCTCGTGAGGGATTCGACTGCACGACGATCCGGCCGGTCGTGCCCACGGGTGCGGCAGTAGGCGGCGGCTTGGTCGTGGGCGAGCTGGCCGGAGCTTCCTCGGCCACCGTCGGCGGCGGTTCCGCCTGAGGAGACGACGGCTGCGCGTTTTTCTGTGACGTGACCGTCTGATCGCTGAACTGCCTGGCCGCGCCGCTCGGCGCCGGCTGCTCCGGTGCGGAGGCCGACGCTGTCGATGGACCGGCCGCGGGCCGGCCGCGATCCGAGACGAAGTACCCGGCCGCGAACCCCGCGAGCAGCCCGATCACGAGCGTCACCGCCATCGGCAGGACGGCCGGACGGGAGCGCTCGGGCAGCACGTCTTCGCGCCCGTAGATCACCGGCTCGCGGCTCTCGTGAAACGCCTCGAGCGAACGTCCATCTTCCGCGCCGCGGTCCTGCAATTCGACCTCGTCGCCTCCGCTGAAATCTTCCGTGTAGCGCTCCGGAGCCTCATCGGGATGCTCGACGAAGGGCACTTCCTCCACGTCGAGCTCATCGCGCACCTGCAGCGATTCCGCGGGCGCCGTATGCTGTTCATCGGCGTCGAACAGTGATCTCGGCGTCGCGGGGGAAACCTCCTCGGCGTTTCGGGCCTCGTCTTCGAGTGCGGCGTGGATCGGATCGAGCTGATCCTCGACGGTGAACTCGCCCGGCATGGGCGTGACGACGACGTTGTCGTCGTGCGTAAGCTGAGCGGGGGGCGCCTCTGGCGTCGGCGTGGGCTCCGATGCGACGGGCACCATCGGAGCGGCGGCCGGCGGACGGTCGCCCGACGCGGCGGACTCGAGCGCAGCGGCAAATGCGAGCGCCGTGGCGTGCCGGACGGCCGCGTTCTCGTCCATCGCGCGCGCGAGCACAGCGTGAATCGCGCCGGCGCGATTGCCGGCTGACCCGTTGACGGCGCCAATCTGGTCGCCCATGCCGGACGGCCGCCTGCCTGTCAGCAGCTCGAACGCGATTGCGGCGAGCGAGAAGACGTCGGCCTGCGTGCTCCACGATCCGCCCTCGATCCGTTCGGGTGCGGTGTATGGACGTCGAACCGGCGCGCGAACCCCCACGCGCTCGAGCGCGTCGACGACCCCGAAGCCCGTTGCGCGGGCTTCCTCAGGGCTGACGAAAATGTCCCGCGGGTGCAGCGCGCCGTGGCCCACTCCAACGGCGCGGGCGAAATCGATCGCGCCCGCGAGCTGCGTGATGAACGGGAGGACGCGCTCGATCGGCGCCGGCGCGTAGTGGCGCATCGCGACGTCGAGCGACTCGGCCGCCACGTACTCTTCCGCGCGGTACGCAACGGTACCTTCGACGCCCGCGGCGATCGGCTCGACGATCGAAGGATGGAAGAGTCCGGCTTCGGCGGGACCGTTCAGCTCGTCCGCAAGCGCCTGCGCCTGTTCGGGAACGATGTCGAGGCGGAAGACCTTGACGGCAACGAGCCGATCACGGCTGGGCTCGTACGTGCGAAAGACCGGGCCAAGCGCGCCAACGCCAATCTGATGCAGCACGCGAAACGGGCCAAACGCGGGCGGCGGCGAGAAAGCGCTGGGGTCCTCTCTGGTCAGCGATGGAGCTCCTGGGGCAGATCGTGAAACTGTAGCATGATGCTCGCGCCCCTGAAAGGGCCGCCTTCTCCCCAGGGATCCTCCGGCGCGCGACGCGCGTCACAGCCGACATGCCCGGCTGCCTTGACAGCTTTCGGAGCCCTTTGACAGAGTACGGCACGGTGTCAGCCGAGCCCGCCGCGTCAGCCCCCAACGTGAGTGAGTCCGGCGGTCTCAGGGCCGTGGCGATCGACGTCCGGCGCTTCCCGTGGATCCGGCCGCTCGCGGGCGAGTACGCCTTCAACTTCGAACACGTCGAGGACCTGTATGCGGGGAACCCCATGGACCCGCAGGCATGGCGCAGCACGATCGCGCGTGCGCAGCGGCATCCGCGCAATCGGCGCGCCGTCGCCGATCTGCTGCAGAACCAGCAGCGCGAGCGCGGGGCGCCGCCCGCGGCGCGTGAGGCGGCGGCGCGGCTGGCGGATCCGTCCGGCGTCGCGGTTCTCACGGGACAGCAGGCCGGCGTCTTCGGCGGACCTCTGTTCACGCTCCTCAAGGCGCTCACAGCGCTCAACCTTGCGCGCCGCACGCAGGAGCGGGACAACGTCCCTGCCGTCGCGGTGTTCTGGGTGGACGCCGAGGATCACGATTGGGAGGAAGTCCGGGGCTGTACGGTGCTCGACGCCGAGTACCAGGCGCGGACGGTCGCGCTTGCCGACGTGGACGGCGCCGGCGAGCTGCCCATCGCGGCCCTGACACTGGACGAACGCGTCGAGCAGACGATCGAAGAGCTGTCGTCAATCCTTCCCGCGACAGAATTCAAACAGGAAGTCCTCGATGGCGTCCGGCGCGCCTGGCGTCCGGGCGCCGGGATGGCGCGCGCCTTCGCGACGTGGCTCGAAAGCCTCCTTGGTCCGCACGGGCTCGTCGTCTACGAGTCGTCCGACGCGGCGGCGAAGCCGCTCGTGGCGGACGTCTTCGCGCGCGAGCTCGCCGCGGCCGGACGCACGGCGTCGCTCGCCGCCGACGCGGGCCAGGTGCTCGCGGCACGCGGGCATGCGCCGCAGGTCGCGCCGCAGCGTGACAGCCTCTCGCTCTTCAGCCTCGATGGCGGCCGGCACCAGATCCGCCGGCAGGACGATCAATATCTCGTCGGCGATCGGTTGTTCTCGATCGACGCGCTCGCCAGGCAGGCGGCGGAGCGCCCCGACAGCCTCAGCCCCAACGTCCTGCTCCGTCCGATCGTTCAGGACACGCTCTTCCCAACGATCTGTTACGTCGCGGGGCCGAGCGAGCTGGCGTATCTCGGCCAGCTGCGCGGCGTCTACGAGCACTTCGGCGTCCCCATGCCACTGATGTTCCCGCGCGCGACGGCCACCCTGCTCGATTCCGCGGCGACGCGCTTCCTGCGCAAGTACGGGCTCGCGCTCGAGGATCTGCAGCCGCAGGACGAGTCGGTCCTGAATCGGCTGCTGGAATCGCAGCTGCCGGGCAGCGTCGAGGCCGCGCTCAGGGACGCCGCGGACCAGATCCAGCAATCGATGGCGCAGGTGACGGCCACCCTTCCTGCCGTCGATCCGACGCTCGAAGGCGCGGCGAAGACCACGCGCGCCAAAATGGAGCACGAGCTGCACGCGCTGCACAACAAGGTCATTCAGGCGTCGAAGCGGCGTCACGACACGCTGCGGCGCCAGTTCGTGCGTGCGCAGGCGCAGGCGTTTCCGCACGGCCATCCGCAGGAACGCACGCTCGGGATGATCTATTTCGTGGCCAGGTACGGGACGGGGCTGGTGGATCGTCTCGCCGAGTCGCTGCCGCTCGACATGGGCCACCATTGGATTATGACGATTTGATCGCGCGGCCCACCACCATCAGATCGCTGCGGCGGCGCGCCTCAATTCCGCCGACGCGCGCTGCAATGTCGCGCGACGCTCGTGAATCCATTCCCGATCGCGCGTGAGCGCATCATGCGACGCGTGGCTCGCGCGCGCCGCTTCCGATGGGGCCGGTCCGCCGTGCGTCTTCCGCACCTCCACGAAGTGCGACGGGCTGAGAATCTCGACGAGCGTCGCCTCGGCGTAGAGAATCTCGCGCCCGAGGACCTCCTTTGACGCAGCGCGCAGCACCGCCGAGAGCGGACGCTCCGGCCCGGACCGCGCAGCCGCGATGAACGCCGATGCCACCGCATGGCCGGACCGGAACGGGACGCCGTGGTCGCGCGCCAGCGTATCGGCCAGCTCGGTCATCGTGATCCACCCCTGCTCCGCGCGCTGCGCCATCCTGCCCGTGTCGAACTCGGCCGTCTCCATCGCCGCGGCGACGAGCGCGACCGCCCGCGCCGCATCGTGAAACATGCGAACGACCAGCGGCTGTAAATCGTCCTCCGTGTCGACGATGTCGCCGAACGGCGTGTTGTGGACGGCGAGAAGAATCGCCGACGCCTGGCCCACCGCCTTGCTGCCGATCGCGCGCGCGTGCTCGAGCGCAACGGGGTTGCGCTTCTGCGGCATGATGCTGCTGCACTGGACGAACGGATCGGCAAGCCGGAGATAGCCGACCTCGCTCGTACACCAGAACAACAGGTCCTGGACGACGCGCCCGAGGCCCGTATTCAAGATGGCAGCGGCGCTGACGCTCTCCAGCAGATAATCGACCGTCGCAATGCTCCCGTAGGTGTTCCCCGTCGGACCATCGAATCCCAGCAGAGCGGAGGTCCGATCGCGATCGATTGGAAAGCCGGTGCCTGTGATGGCGCACGCGCCGAGCGGGTTCCGGTTCGTCGCGGCGAATGACGCGCGCAGTCGGACCGCATCGCGCTCCAACTGCTCCACGACGGCGAGCAGGTAGTGCGCAATCGTCGTCGGCTGCGCGGGCTGCGTGTGTGTCAGCGCGGGGAAGACATCGGTCCGGTGCCGGTCCGCGAGCGCCAGGAGCACGCCCCGCAGTGCAATCACCGCATCCAGCAGATTGAGGATCAGCTCCCGCTGCCGCATCCGGTACATCGTCATATCGATGTCGTTGCGGGAGCGGGCGGTGTGCAGGTAGCCAGCCGTGTCCTCGCCGCAGCGCGTCGCGATCAGCCGTTCGACGTAGAAGAACAGATCCTCGTACGTGCCGTCGTAGGCCGTTTGCCGCAGATCGGCGAGCGGAAGGTGGTCGAGGGCGTCGCGAACCTCGCGGCCTGCCGCCGCCGGGATGATGCCGCGCTCCATCAGCATGACGAGATGGCCATAGTGAATCGCGATCAGCGGTGCGAGGAAGTGCGCCTTGGCGTCTTCGAAATTCTCGTTGAGGACCAGCCGGACGTAATCGGGCGAGAACTTCATTGCGATCGGCCCAGACTCAATAAATTAGCCATCAACCGGTAGGCGCCGTCGGTGCCTGCCGGAAGCTGACGCCACAGGCCGAGACCGATGTAGATCCAGCGTCCCTTTCCGACGCGCGCCTCCACCAGCGCGCCGGTCTTCGGTCCGGCATTGTAGGGAAACGGATCCTGCGAGCGGACGAGATCCACGTAGCGAGGATCGCGCTCGCCGAGAAAATACAGTCCGCGCTCCTGCACCCAGTTCGCCCAGGACTCGGGGCCAATCTTGTTCGGCCGGTTGAACACCGGATCGTCGGGGACGAGGACTTCGATCGGCGCGTTCTCGTCCGTCACGCGGTTCGAGGTGACCTTCGCCGGATACGGGCCGTACTGCGCCTGGTTGAACTCGAACTTGTTGTACTGGACGAGCACCGTCCCGCCATTGGCCGCGTAATCAAGCAGACGCTGATTGTTCGCGCGCAGATCGGCCCGCCGTTCGTAGGCCCGCACGCCCGTCACGATGACGTCGTACTTCGAGAGATCGCCGAACGACAGCATGTCGGGATCGATCAGCTCGACCGACGCGCCGAGCTGCGCAATGGCCTGCGGCACCTGATCGCCGACACCCATGACGTATCCGACGCGGAGGTCGGGTGCGATCGCCACGTCGATCACCTTCACGCGCGTTGCCGCAGGCTCGACGTAATGACGCCGATGGATGTGCGGGTATTCGATCACGTCGTAGCCGACGCTCGACGACGTGCCGTCTTCGGCGGTCAGGATCGCCCCGATGGATGACTCTCCCGGCGCCGGATTGGCTGGCGGCTGCACGCGGAAGCGCACGCTGGCCTCGTCGTCCTCGCGCGCGAACTTCACGGGCGCAGCTGCTGGTTGCGCCGTCCACCCGCTGGGCAGCTTCAGCGCTACCGTCGCGCTGACGGCGTGCCGCTCGTTGTTCGATACCGTGACGCGCACCTCGCGCGGCGCCGGCTTTCCGGCGGGCACGACGGTGATGTCCGGCGTCACGCGGACGTTGAATGGCGGCGCGACCTTCAGCTCCGTTCGCTTCTCACCCGCGAACACCTCGTCGTAGCGGTACTGGACGACGCGATCGATCGTAATGGGCGCGCCGCCAATCGTGAGCTCGTACGTGGCGTGAAACGGCGAGGGCCGGAACGGTACGCCGAACGGAACATCGGGCTCGAAGTCGTATCGCGCCGCATCCGCGCGCGGCTTCCAGTACGGCGTCGAATAATGTGTGCTGGCCGGCACCGTCAGACTGGCCTTGCAGGTGATCGCGGTGCGAGGGACCAGCGGCCCGGCGCACGTCGTGGTCGTCGTTCCGTCGAATCCCGTCAGCACCGCGCTCTTCAGCGCAGCCGACTCCGCTTCCCGCGACGCGGCGTACAGCGTGACGTTCAGCGTCTCTCCCGGCGTCACGACCCCATCGTCCGCAAGCGCCTCGACCGTCACGCCGGCGGCAACGCGCAGCGCCTCCTCGAACTGCTGTGCCTTCTGCTGCAGGCGGAAGTCGACTTCGAACGCGCCGTCCTTGTTCGTGTCTTTCGCCATCAACCGGCGCAGGTCGCGAACCGTTCGCAGCCCTGCGGCGAGCGGCGCGATCGCAGCCTTCGGTCCGCTCGATGCGAGCGCCTGCGTCGCATCGTCGACGTCACGCGACAACGCGTCCAGCCCCGACGAAAGGCCGTCCGGCGGATTCGGCCCGTGCACGCGCAGCAAGCCATGGAGCGACACGTCGATGCCGTCGAACAGATCCTTCGGCGCGACGCCACTCTGATCGAGCACCGAATCGCGCAGCCGGTACGTCCTGGTCGGACTCTGGCCCGGGAGCAGCAGCAACTGCGACGTGCCCTGACACTTGTGCATCGACCGCGCTTCGAGCCCGAGCTCCGCGTACGTCCGGCCGAGCGCTGGATCGAAGGCGGACACGTCCGCGCGAAGCAGGTCAGGTGATGTCGAAGACGGCTGCGTCGCTGAGAATCCTTCCGTGCAGAAGACGCGCTTCGCCTGCCACGGCCGGAGGCCCTCTTTGATCTGCTCGGGGAATTTCGCGGGATCCGCCGCTGCGCGGAACGCCTCGATCGTGAGCTGCGTCGACGCCTGGTGGTGCTGCCCGCCGCCGGTGCCGCCGCAAAGGAATCCGGCGATGATGTCGGGCCGCGTGGCGCGGATGTGCCGGACGTAGTCGCCGACGATCGCGTCGTGTCCCCACTTCTCGATCGATTCCTCGACGCTGAAGGAGAAGCCGAAATCGATCGCGCGCGTGAAGTACTGCTCGGCGCCGTCGAAGCGATGCACCGCGAGCAGCTCCTCGGTACGGAGGACCCCGAGCGGCTCGAACAGCTCGGGACCGATCTCGTTCTGACCGCCGTTCCCCCGCGTCGCGCTCACGAGGACCGTACGCATGCCGCGGCCGTGTCCGAGCATCGCGAGCAGCGCATTGTCCTCGTCGTCGGGGTGCGCCGTCGTCTCCATGAACGTTCCGGTGGAGGCCAGCTTGCGCAGCAGCAGCTCGAGCGAGACCTCACCGGGGCGTTCGCCGACCGGCGCGACGCGGAGCTGGGCAGAGGTCGTGACGATGAGGGCGACGGGGATGAGGAGGGAAAGAATCGAACGGCGAAGCATTCTATTGACTATACCCGGTCGTGATCCGGGGGTTCGGGTTTGATCACAGAAGACCAGGAGTTCAGGAGGAATCACAAGAGACCAGGAGACCAGGAGACCAGGACCAGGAGACCAGGAAAAAAATGAGTTCTCCTGATCTCCTGATCTCCTGATCTCCTGTGATCAGAAAGCGAACTTGAATCCGAGCTGAATCAACCTCTGATCGTAGCCGCTCTTGCCGCTGATCGGATAATCGGCACCGTCGAACACCAGCGCGGATACCGGATTTCCCTGCGCGTCGGTGGTCACCACCCGGTTCACCCCGGCGATGTTCTCGGTGTTGAACAGGTTCTTCGCCTCGAAGAACAGCTCGATCCGCTGCCCGGTGCGGACCGGCACGAACCGCGAGTAGCGCAGGTCGACGTTGAACACGCGGCCCAGCCGGCCCGCGTTGCGCTCGAGATCGTTGGGCCGATCGTTGGTGACGCCGTCGGCGTTCAGATCATCGCGCGCGCGGATGTTGAACGGCAGCCCGCTGTTGGCCTGCACGATCACCCCGAGCTGGTTGTTGTTGAGAATCGCGGCGCCGGCCGTCGTCGGCGACACTTCGGGTGCGAACACGGTTGCCACCGAGAAGGTGTGCGTCTGGTTGAACGGCGTCAGGCCCTTCTCGCGATCCAGGTTCGTCGGGTCCGACACGCGGTCGTCGTTGCTGCCGACGACGTAGGTGCCGGTGAGCGGGGCGTTGTCGACACCGCGGGCGAGCGTGTAGGTCGCCTCGGCCTGCCAGCCGTGCGTCATCCGCTTCGTCAGCGTGGCGGTGAACGCGTTGTAGGTCGACTCGCCGATCGACTTGAACATGTTGATGTGATCGAACGTCGGGTCGACGCGGGCGGTCGAGAAGATCGGGCGCCCATCGGGCAGCGTCCGTCCGGAGGGAATCAGATTGATGTCCATCAGGACCGGCAGGTTGCGGCCGACCGAGTTGACGTAGCCGACGCTGACGGCGACGTCGTTCCGCAGCGCGCGCTCGACCTGCACGTTGCTCAACCACGCTGACTGCGTGCGGAAGTCCGGATCCACGGCGGTGATCGTCTGCTTCGGCAGCACGAACGACGCTGGAACATTCCCCAGGTTCGTGGGAAACGCCGGCGCGCCCGGGTCGGTGCCTCGCACCTGCACGGTGTAGCTCGCCGGATCGCCGTTGTTCAGGATCGAGTTGTCGTAGAAGTCGATGAGCGGCGGCTCGAACATCAGCCCGACCGATGCACGCACGACCGTACGCGCGGACGAATCCACCGCCCACGACACGCCCGCGCGCGGACCGAAGTTGTTCTTGTCGATCGTGAAGTCGTTCGAGTACGGGTTGCCCGCAAACGTCCGCGCCGACGGGACGTCGAACAAGTCGTAGCGGACGCCGTAGAGCAGCTTCAGCTGCGGCGTGAGCTGCCAGTCGTCCTGCACGAACAGCCCGTAGAAGGCCGAGTCGTACTCCGCGGCTCGGCTACCGAAGAGCTGCTGCAGCGTCGTGTAGCCGAGAGGATTCGCCCCGTTCTTCGCGGCCAGATACGAGTCGATGGTCGGGAAGGTGTAGACGAACTGCTCGCCGCGCAGCCGTTTGTCCCCGATGAACTGGGCGTCGATGCCTCCTTTGAAGGCGTGGCGGCCGCGAATCCAGCTCACGTTGTCGATCGCCTGGGTGATCCCCTGGTTGAAATCGAACCCGACGGCGTTGCCGTCGCCCAGCCGTGCGCCGCCGAACTGCGCTTTACCCGTCACCGTGATCGCCGGACCGTCGACCGAAATGCCCTGGGTGCGGAACTGATGCCGCCGCGCGTACTGCACGCGCAGCTCGTTGAGCGAGCTGCGTCCGATCGTCGAGATCAACTGCGCGGAGACCGAATCCATGCGGTCCGTGAAATCGGTCGCGCGATCCGTTGTCGTCAGGCCGCCGCCGATGTTCGACGGCGAGAAGTTCTTGAACAGGAAATAGCGGACTGCCAGGTGGTTCGCAGGGTTGATCTGGTAGTCCGTCTTGCCGAACGCGAAGTTGACCTTCTGGTGCGCCGGGATCACGCCGTCGGCGGGCAGCGAGATGCCGAGCGCCTGCGCGTCGGCCGGCGTCACCGTGATGACCTGGCCGCCGGTGATGAGGCTGCGATCGACGTACTCGTATGCACCGTAATAGTGCCAGCGATCCTTCTGGATGGGGCCGCCGATCGTCGCCGTGAAATCGTTCGCTTCCGTGTCCGGCTTGCGGGCGTTCGGGTCGAGGAAGAACGGCCGCGTCGAGAACGGATTGCGCTTGAACCGGAAGCTCGCGGAGCCGTGGATCGCGTTCGTTCCCGACGGCGTGATCGCGTTGTAGACCATCCCGGTCGTCTGGCCGAATTCCGGCGCGAAGCCGTTCGTGATCACCTTGACCTCGCGCACGAGCACTTCGGAGATCGGGAGCAGCCGCAGGCCGGCGCGGTCCTTCTCCGTGTTCGTGTTGCCGTCGAGCTGATAGTTCGTGTGCATCTGGCTGCCGTTCGCGTTGATGCGCGGCACGCCGAACTCGTTGTTCTCGTAGCCCGTCACGTTCGCCTGGAGGAACGCGAAGTTGTACGGATTGCGCGAGACGAGCGGAAGATTTCGTACTTCGTTCTCGCCAATCGTGCGGCCGAGATCGATCTTCCCGGGCTGCGCGACGGGCGACTCACCCGTGACGGTAATCGTTTCGGCGACGTTGCCGACGCTCAGGGTGACGTTGATGAGGGCGACCTGCCCCGCGGAGAGCGTGATCCCCTTCTGCTCGAACTTCCGGAACCCCTGAAGCTCCGCGGCGACCTGATACGTGCCGAGCGGCAGGAGCGGCGCGCGATACGCACCCTCCTCGTTCGTCATGACGACCCGCTCCGCTCCGGTGTCGGTGTTCGTGATGGTGACGGTGACGCCAGGCAGGATTGCGCCGCTGTTGTCGTGGATGGTGCCTTCGATGCTGCCGTTGATCGCCTGCGACTGCGCGTCGGCGGGCCGCGCGAGGCCAGCGATCAGCGCCGCAAGAACGGCGGCGTGCAGAATCGCGCAGCTGAAGTTGCGCGCGACGAGACCGGAGTTGCGCCTCAGCTGACCGGAGTTGCGCGCTACGAAATTGCCCTTCCCCAAAACGATGCCTCCTTTAATGCCCAGGCGCGCCACAGGCGCGCCCCGCCGGAGCGGAGCGGGGCGTAGGGGTCCCCGCGAGCGACGGCGATGGGGGGTCCGGCGGGGCGAAGCCCCCCGGTGAAGAATAAGACGCTCAGTGTACAATGCGGGTTGCAGCCCATCTGTGCCGAGCGTCCGCACTTCCCGGTCCGCGGGTAAGTCCGCCACGCGTCCGCGTACCCTGATTCGGTGGCGGAAGCAGGGCTGGAAGTTCTACGCCTTCCTCGCGCTCGCCGTTCCCGCCCTGCTCGTCTCCGGACTGACCGCGTACTACTACGTGACGTTCTCGCGCATGATCGATGCGCGCCTCCATGGGGAGCTGCAGCGGACCGATCCGCGAATCTTCGCGCGTCCGTTCACGGTGCGCCGCGGGCAGCGCATGACCGAGGCGCAGATGATCGATCGTCTGAACGATCTCGGCTACGCGCAGCGCCCGCGGGCAGAAGCGCCGGGTGAGTTCGCGATCGGACGAGATGCGCTCGCCGTGATTCCGCGTGCAGGCGATCGGCAGGGTCAGACCGTCCGATTCGTGTTCGCCTCGCGTCCGGCGGGCGCCGGCGGTCTGATCGGCATCGAACGGGCGGGCCGCCGCCAGGGCATCGACTCCGTCGCGTTCGATGCACCGCTCATCACCGCGCTCGTCACCGGAGGGCGCGAGAAGCGGCGAGACGTGCCGCTCTCGGCCATCCCGCCGCGCATGGTGCAGGCGGTCGTCGCCATCGAGGATCGCCGTTTCTACGACCATCCCGGTGTCGATCCCATCGGGACGACCCGCGCGGTGCTCACGAACATCTTCGGCAGCCGGAAGTACCTGAGCGGCGGCAGCACGATCACGCAACAGCTCATCCGTAATACGTTCCTGAGCGCGTACTGGGGTCTCGAGCGCGCGCGCGAGAAGGATCCGCGCCGCAAGTTCACCGAGTGGCTGATGTCCTTCGCGCTCGAACGGCGCCTCTCGAAGGAGCAGATTCTCGAGCTGTATCTGAACGACGTGTATCTCGGCCAGCGCGGATCGTTCGCGATCCACGGCGTCCCCGAAGCGGCGCGGCTCTTCTTCGGCAAGGACATCAGCAACGTCAGCCTGACGGAAGCAGCGACGATTGCCGGCGTCATCCAGGCGCCGCCGCGCTACTCGCCGTTCAACAACCCGGACAAATCGAAAGAACGCCGGAACACCGTCCTCCACGCAATGGAGGAGACCGGCTTCATCAGCGCCGATGCGGCGGAGCGCGCGGCGCACGAACCGCTCCAGGTCGTCGCGCGCGCGCTCGAGTCCGAAGCACCGTACTTCGTCGATTACGTGAGCCAGGAACTG
Organism: Vicinamibacteria bacterium; assembly: GCA_025937075.1. Next base: position 13,910 of record JAICSD010000048.1, read on the forward strand.
CAGGAGCGTTCGAAGGCGACGGGCGCGGTCGACGTCTACACGACGCTGGATCTCCAGCTGCAGCGTCTCGCGCAGGACGCGGTACGCGACGGTCTGGTGCGCGTCGATCAAATCCTCGCGCGTCGCAAGCGGCAGCCCGCGCAGGCGGCACTCATCGCGGTCGATCCGCGCACGGGCGAGATCCTCGCCATGGTCGGCGGACGCTCGTACAACCAGTCGCAGTACAACCGCGCGGTGAACGCGCGCCGCCAGCCGGGGTCCGTCTTCAAACCGTTCGTCTACCTCGCCGCATTCGAGCGCGCGCAGGCGGAGGGCCGGACCGATCTCACGCCGGCGACCGTCGTCCTGGACGAGCCGACGGCGTTCACCTTCAACCAGCAGACGTGGACGCCGAGCAACTACGACAACGAGTACGACGGGCCGATCACGCTGCGGCGCGCGCTGGCGCTCTCGCGCAACATCGCGACGATCAAGGTCGCCGAGTCGACCGGCTACGACAACGTGGCGGCCCTCTGGAAGCGCATCGGGGCCGGGACGCCGCCGCGCCCCTACCCGTCCATCGCGCTCGGCGTGTTCGAAGCTTCGCCGTACGAGATCGCCTCCGCCTACACGCTCTTCCCCAACGGCGGGACGCTGCGACCCCTTCGCGCGATTTCACGCATCGTCAACGGCGGGCAGAATGTCGCCGTCGACGTGCCCGCGGCCCGTACCGTTGCGCGTCCTGATACGACGTTTCTCGTGACGAACATGATGCGCAGCGTGCTGAACGAAGGCACGGGCGCGGCGTCGCGCGCGGCTGGATTCACGCTGGACGGCGCGGGCAAGTCGGGAACGACCAACGATCTTCGCGACGCGTGGTTCGTCGGTTTTACACCCGAGCTGATGACCGTCGTGTGGGTGGGACTCGACGATAACCAGGCCCTCGGCCTGAGCGGCAGCCAGGCGGCGCTCCCGATCTGGACGCAGTTCATGATCCGCGCACTCGCGGGCCACCAGAGCACGGCCTTTCAAGTCCCCGATGGCATCACGTTCGTCGATATCGACCGCGACACCGGCAAGCTCGCGACGCCGTCCTGTCCCCGCGTCTTCCACGAGGCATTTCTCGTGGGGTCAGAGCCGACGGAAACGTGTTCGGTGCATTACTTCTGATCGGGTAAGGTTCAGGGGGTTCGGGAACCCCGCGAAGCGCGAAGCGCCCGAGTGTTACACTAAAATCCCACGCTATCCGAGGTCATTCGTGAAACTGAAAGCGCTGAGTTTTGTATTGCTTGCGGGCACTGTCGCCGTTGCCGGCTGCCGGAAGGCTCCCGCGGCTCAATCCGCGACCAAGGCACCCCAACCCGCTGCCCAGGCAGCCTCCACCCCGGCTGCCGAGGCGCAGACGCCCGTCAAACCCGTGCCGCAGCCGCTGCCGGACGTGGTCGCGCGCGTGAACGGCGAGGACGTGAAGAA
>JAICSD010000349.1 GCA_025937075.1 Vicinamibacteria bacterium
TACCGTGTTCGGTCTCACGATCGATCGCGAGGCACCGAGCTATGCGGGCCGCATCTTCGGCCCGCGCGGCTTCGCGGTCTTGCACGAGCCGGAGGAGCTACCCGTCGTTCTCGTGGACGTGCTGCGTCATCTCATTCGCCCGTGAGCGGGACGCTGGCGCTGCCGCTATTCGTAACGGAGCGCCGTGATCGGATCGATGCGGCTGGCGCGGCGAGCAGGAATGAGGCCGGCAGCGGCAGATACGAACGTCAGGAGAAGGATCGTGATCCCGGCGATGCCCGGATCGTGCGGCTGAATCCCGTACAGCTGCGCCGACACGAAGCGTCCGGCAGCCATTGCCGCCGGAATGCCGATCCCTAGCCCGATCGCGAGCAGCAGGAGCACCTCTCTCATCACCAGCCAGATGACGCGGCCGGGCTGCGCGCCCAGCGCAAGACGGATCCCCAGCTCCTTCTTCCGGCGCGCGACCACGAACGCCATGACGCCGTAGAGGCCCACGGACGCGAGAATCGTCGCGAGCAGCCCGAAGCCGGCCGACAGCAGCGCGATCAACCGATCCGTCAGCAGCGTCTCATCGAGCTGTCCCTGCACCGTCTTCATGTCGTACACGGGCATCGATGAATTGAGCTGCCGCATCTCGTTGCGGATCAGCCCGTATGCTCCCTCGGAACCCATGAGGACGCGCATGTAGACGGCGGCGCTGTTGCGGCCCCAGTTCGGCACGAACACCTGGCGGTGCACGCCTTCACGCGGCCCTTCGTACAGCGAATCCGCGACGACGCCGACGATCTCGACGTCCAGCTTTGCCTTCGGCCCGCAGCCGCGTCCGATGTGTTTTCCAACGGCGCTCCGCCCGGGGAAGAAGTGCTCCGCGAACTTGCGATTGACGATCGCGACGCGCGATTCGTCCTTCACGTCCATGCGCGTGAAATCACGTCCCTCGAGCAACGGAATCTGCATCGTGTCGAAGTAGCCGGGCGACACGGCGTTCATGAACGCCTGCATGTCCTCCCCGTCCGCCGCGCGGTGACCTTCGACCGCCGTGCAACTGTCCCACTCACCGCCGCTGAGCAGCGAGACCGTGGCCATGCCGGCGCTCTTCACGCCGGCCGCCGATCGCAGCCGCTCGAGGAGCTGCGTGTAGAACAGCGTCGCGCGCTGGTTGTCGTAGCCGCTGAGCGCAGGCGAGACCTGGAACGTGACGAGGTTGTCGAGCGCGATCCCCGTGTCGGTCGTCTTGAGATTCTGCAGGCTTCGGACGAAGAGCCCCGCGCCGAAGAGGAGCAGGAAACTGAGCGCGACCTGCACGGTGACCAGCCCCTTGCGCAGGAACAGGGATCCTCCAGTACCCGCAATGGACCCGACCGTGTCCTTCAACGTCGTCCACGGATCGGGACGGCTCGCGCGCAGCGCGGGAAGCAGCCCGAAGATGATGCCCGTCGCGAACGTCAGGCAGAGCGTGAACGCAAGGATGCGCGGGTCGGGATGGGCGCCGATCAGAATCGGCGTCGAGGAGGGGATCAGCGCGAGCAGGCTGCGCGTCAGGAGGAACGCGAGGGCGAGACCGACGATGCCGCCCGCGGACGAGAGCACGAGGCTTTCCACGAGAAGCTGCCTGACGAGGCGCCCGCGAGACGCGCCGAGGGAAAGCCTCACCGCGATCTCGCGCTGTCGCATGAACGCGCGGGCAATCAGGAGATTCGCGACGTTGGCGCACGCGATCAGCAGCACGAGGCCGACCATGCACATGAGCACGATCAGCGCCGTCGAGAAGTCGTTGCGCAGGCCCGAGAATCCGATCGCGGCGCTTTCGACGAGCAGCTGCCCCTTCATGAACCGATCGCGCGAGAAGGCGGACCAGTCCTTCGCCGCGGGCAGCGTCATTTCATACTGGCGGACCTGCGTGAACAGCCCCTGCAGCGGCGCTCTCGCGGATTCGACCGTATAGCCCGGTTTCAGACGGCCGAACACCTGGACCCATCGCGCGCGCCGATCGTCCATGTGCAGCCACGTCCATTCGGGCATGAGGACGGGCTTCATCAGGATGGGGATGCGAATCTGCGGCGCCTGTGCCGGATCGAGGCCGGCAAACCCCGCAGCCGAGACGCCGACGATCGTCATCGGGTAGTCATTGACCAGGATCTTGCGGCCGATCACAGATGGATCGCGCGCGAAGCGCCGCACCCAGTAGTCGTATCCGAGGACGACGACCGGATGCCCCTGGTAGACGCGATCGTCTTCGTCCGAGCTGAACACTCGTCCGATCGCGGGCTTCACGCCGAGCATGGAGAAGTAGTTGCCCGAGACTGCTTCCGCCGTGACACGCTCGGTCTGATTGTCCACGCTGACCGACGCGGCAATCAGCCGCCGGCAGAGGACCTCGGACAGCGGCTCGGCCCGCAGCTGCAGGTCCTGGTAGAGCGGGTACGAGTGCATCCGCGTCCCCATGTTGCTGCCGTTGTGCGCCCCCTGCTGATACAGCATCACGAGCTCATCCGGCGCTTTGACGGGCAGCTTTCGGAGCAGGATCTGGTCAATCAGCGTGAATATCGCGGTGTTCGCGCCTATGCCGAGCGCCAGCGAAAGGATGGCGACAGCGGCGAACAGCGGACTCCGGCGCAAGCCGCGCAGCGCCAGGCGGAAGTCGGACGCGGAGCTGGTCATGCTGCACTTTGACGGGGTGAACCTGTCGAAGGTTTGCCGGTTGCCTCAACGGGGATTCAGCAGGGCGATGTATACGCCGCGAATCCGGGTCTGCGGCTGCACGTCGAGGTTCCGGATTGCGTCGGGATGAAATCGCTTCTGAAAGCTCTCCACCTCGTCGCCCTGCTCCAGCGCGAGGTACGGAACGTATCCCGCGCGCTGGAGCGCGGCAAGGGCGTCGCCGAAGCGGCCCTCCGGGAGCACGTCGAAGCGAAGCGTCGCGCGCCGGCTGTAGTAGTGCACGCTGCCCGTGTGCAGCGAACCAATTACGACAGCGTTCGAGGGCGTGTTTCGTGCGAACCACTCCCCCACGAGGGAGTATCTCCGCTCCTGCACGCCCAGCGCGAAGACGTTCTGCCGCAGGAGAAAGCTGTAGGATGACGGGGCAGCGGCGAAGGCGAGCGCGGACACCGCGAGCCTGGAGCGGCGCGGATGCGCAGCGCTACGAACGGCACCCGTCACACCACAGGCGCACACCATCAGCACGAACGGTAAGCCTGGCAGCAGAAAGCGCAGGATCTCCCAGTCATCGAAGACCGGCGCGTAGACGAGGTATGGCGCGGCCGTCGCGGCGAACACAGCGCCGGCGCGTATCGCGAGACGAGGCGCGTACCACCACCCCAGCGCGAACAGCACGACCACGAGCTGCGTCTCTGCGGTCAGCAGCCACGTCGCGTGGTTGATGAAATTGATCCGGACTGTGGAGAGCGTGAACAGATCCCGCGATGCCCCGTACCCGCTCGTGAGCGCGTTGCCATACATCCGCCACTGTAAGAGGAGGAGGACGGCAACCGCGACACCCGTCACGAGCCCGAACGTGACGGCCTTTCGGCGTTCCTGCCAATCGGTCGTCAAGATCAGGGCCGCGCACGCGAGAACGAGCGGCGGGCGCGTCAGGACGGCCATGCCTGCCGCAACACCTGCCATCGAGGAAGAGCCGTGCCGCGCCAAGGTATCCGGCGCTGTCGAGACCGCCGCAGGAGGTGACACGGTTCGCGACCACGAGCATCAGCGCGGACGACAGCACCGCCGTCACGACGATGCGATAGATCGCGCAGGCTGCATCGTCCAGCCGCGCGGCTCCGGCGGCGCGGGTCGCGAGCGCGAGGCGCATCGCGGCCGCAGCGCTGCCGATCGCGAGGGCGCGCGACGCGCTCCGGGCGCGGAGGACGAGGCCTGGAAGCGCGACGTGCACGACTCCCGTGACCGCAACGACGATGGCAACGCCGAGAGCGATGCCGGCGATGGCGTCGATGACCAGCTCGGCGCGGACGATCCTCGGAGATCTCATGCGAGGGGACGGGGCGGATGGTACCATGCCGGTTCTTGCGCCCGCGCGCGCAATGATGGTGTGATCAAGCGTTGTGGCTGCCACAGAGGACGTTCTCGAGACCGTCAACGCGCTGTACGTGGCCGAGTCGCGGCGCGTGCTGGCCACGCTGATCCGCCTGCTCGGAGATTTCGACCTCGCCGAGGAAGCGCTGCACGACGCGTTCAGGGCGGCGCTCGAGCAGTGGCCGCGCGAAGGCGTCCCGTCGAACCCGCGCTCCTGGCTCGTGTCCACGGGACGATTCAAAGCCATCGACGGTTTGCGCCGGCGCGCCCGGTTCGACGCGCTCGAGGATGCGGGCGTCAGGGCGGATGTCGCCGCCATCGATACCGACGCCTGGGCCGACAAGGAGGCCGTCGAGGACGACCGCCTCCGTCTGATCTTCACCTGCTGCCATCCCGCGCTCGCGCCGGATGCGCAGGTGGCGTTGACGCTGCGGGAAGTCTGCGGCCTGACGACCGAGGAGATCGCGCGCGCCTTTCTGACGCCGCCGCCCACGCTCGCACAGCGGATCGTGCGCGCGAAAGCCAAGATCCGCGATGCGCGTATTCCGTATCAGGTGCCTGAAGGGCCGGAGCTGCCCGATCGTCTCGACGCCGTCCTGCGGGTCATCTATCTCGTCTTCAATGAGGGGTACGCCGCTTCGTCGGGCGCGTCGCTGATGCGCCACGATCTCTCAGCCGAAGCGATCCGCCTGGGAGGTCTGCTGGTCGACCTGCTATCGGAACCGGAGGCGCTCGGGCTGCTCGGGTTGATGCTGCTGCACGAGTCCCGGCGCGCGGCGCGGACGTCGGACTCGGGCGAACTGATTCTGCTGGAAGATCAGGATCGCTCGCGATGGGACCAGACGCAGATCGCCGAAGGACGGCAGCTCGTCGAACGCGCACTCCGCACCCAGCGGTTCGGCTCCTATACGATCCAGGCGGCGATTTCGGCCGTTCACGCGGACGCGCGCACGGCCGGTGAGACCGACTGGAACGAGATCGTCGAGCTGTACGA
>JAICSD010000198.1 GCA_025937075.1 Vicinamibacteria bacterium
TCTCCGGGACGTCGTCCGTCCGATCAAGTGCACTCCATCCTTCAGCCGGACGATGAAATCGGCTGGTAGTCGTGCCCCCGGCCGTTATGGAGGTAGGGAATCGCGAATCCGAGACCAGCGTTCTTCACGAACGCCTCGACGGTATCGTGCGTGTCGAGGAATCGAAACGAAAGGATTCGACGAGCTCGCCGAGATCAAGGCTGCTGCGGCACAGCGCTGGGTTGCGGCTGTCAACGCCGAAGGATCGTTCGGCCGGTGGGAATACGCGATGGCGCGTTCGGTCCCGGCCGTCCGGACGATCCTTGACGGCGTTGCGGGAGCCGTCAAACGATAAGGATATGGCTGTCCGACGTCGCAAGAGAGAGAAGACCGGCAAGCGCGTTCGCGACGGCGGCCGCATCTTCCTGCTGTCGCCCGCGAACTGCGGCGGACCGCGCGCGCAGATGGTGCTCTCGGAGCGCGCGAAGTTCGATCTCGCGGTTCGCCTCCGCACGGACGGCGTCGCGATCGGCGAGCTGTTCGCGTTCGTCAGCGGCTTGTACTTCAAGGGCAAGCTCGCGTACGCGCTGACGTTCGCGCGTCCGCCGGAGCCCGGCGCTCCATTGACCGGAAGCGGTGCGCTCGTGATCACGCCCAGCGCCGGCCTTCGTCCTGCGGAAACGCGCGTCACCGCCGAAGCGATTCACGCCTTCGCCGCCGTCGACATCGCCGCACACGATCCTCGCTACCGCGCACCGCTGCTGGCATCGGCGCGCGCATTGGACGAAGAGATCGGCCCGGAGTGCGAGGTCGTGCTGCTCGGCAGCATCGCGTCCGCGAAGTACGTCGACGTGCTGCGGGAGATCTTCGGCTCGCGTCTTCTGTTTCCGCCCGCGTTCGTGGGCCGGGGCGACATGAGCCGCGGCGGGCTGCTGCTTCGCTGCGTCCGGAGCGGCGACGAGCTCGAGTACGTACCGGTCGAAGGCGCCGTCCGCCACGGGCCGCGCCCCCCGCGGCTTCCACCGATCCGCGGCATCCTTCAGATGGATCTCCCGAAGCGGTGAAGACGGGCCGCGTGCGAATTCCTGCGGCGGGCGCCGTCACCGTGAAGGTCGACGGACGCGAGGTCCATCTCACGAACCTCGACAAGCCGTTCTGGCCCGAACGAGGCATCACGAAGGGCCATCTGATTCAGTACTACGCGGATGTGGCGCCGCTGCTCCTGCCGCACATCTGCAACCGCGCGATGGTGATGAAACGCTACCCGCACGGTGCGGCGGGGGAGTTCTTCTTCATGAAGCGCGCGCCCGAACCGCGTCCAGCGTGGATTCGCACCTGCCGCATCCCCCACGACTCGGGCAACATCATCGACTTTCCGGTCGTCGACGATTTGCCGTCGCTGTTGTGGGTCATCAATCTCGGGTGCATCGATCTCAACCAGTGGTATGCGACGTGCGACGACGTGGATCGGCCCGATTACCTGCACCTCGACCTCGATCCGGGCAGCGCGGCCTGGGAGCACGTGCTCGAGACGGCGCGGATCGTCCACGACGCGCTGACGACGCTGAAGATGCCTGCCTACGCGAAGACGACGGGCTCCAAAGGGATTCACGTGTACGTGCCGATCGTGCGCGGTCCGCTCCAGAAGGACGTGTGGACGTTCGCGAAAGCGCTCGCGCAGGAGCTGGCCGCGCGCCACCCCGCGTTGATAACGTCCGAGTACCGCGTCGCGAAGCGGCCGAAGGGTCGCGTGCTCGTCGACTACAACCAGAACGCCTGGGGACGGACGCTGGCGTCCGTCTATTCAGTACGTCCGACGCCGTTCGCCGGCGTATCCACGCCGATCACGTGGAAGGAAGTGGACAAGGGCGTGAGGATCGATGACTTCAGGCTGGATAACGTCCGGGCTCGATTCGCACGGACCGGCGATCTGTTCAAGCCGCTGCTGTTGAAGACGAAGCGGGTGGATTTATCGAAATTCGTGTAGGGCGGGTTTCTTGGATCCGCCGCACGTGCCGGATCCAAGAGACTTCAGGCTACATGTTCACCAGCAGCGCAACGGGCAGGACGTCGAAGATCTCTCCAACGAACAACCAGGACTCCGTCGACGAGGACGTGGCACGCCGTTCAATGCCCGTGAGGGCATCGCGGTACGGCACGGCGGCCATCGCCGGCGGCAGCAGCACGCGCGAGGTCTTCCACCGATCGCCGATCGGCAGCGGATGCCCGGCGTCCGTCAGGCGCGTCGCGAGGTGCGGCGCCACCGCGATCGCGATCCGGTCGTCCGGCAGCGCGCGCGCGAAGGCGACGACCTGTCCGGGCACCGTGGATTCCACCTCGAGCGGCAGGTAGTCGCCTTCGAGGAACAGCTCCGGCATCGAACGGCGCAGCCGCAGCACCGCGGCGGCGACGAGCATCTTGATTGTGCCGTCGGTCCACCGATCGAGCAGCCGCCGTACGCTTTCGGCTCGGCCCTCGATCGGTCCGTCGAGCACGGACGCGACTTCGTCGAGCGCCGCAGCCCGCCGACCGTAGTCCACGGGACGGCGGTTGTCAGGGTCGACAAGGCTGAGATCCCACAGCTCCGTGCCCTGATAGAAGTCCGGCACGCCTGGTGAGGCGACCTTCAAGAGCACCTGCGCGAGAGAGTTGAAGAGGCCTGCGCGCGCGACGCGCTGCTGCAGCGGGACGAAGGCCGCAAGGAATTTCGCGGCGCCGGCGCCGCACAGCGTGCGTTCGACGAAGGCCGTGACCGCGCGCTCGTAGTCGTCGTTGGGATTGATCCAGCTCGAGTGGAGCTTGGACTCCTTGACAGCCTTGATCATGTAGCTCTGCAGCCGCTCGACGAGATCCGGCGGCGCGGCTGGCTGCGTCCGGTCGGCTGGCCAGATGCCGACGAGCGCCTGATAGAAGCGATACTCGTCGTTCCGATCCGGCGCCGGTTCCCCTTCGAGGACGGTGCGGTGATCGCGATTGAGCCGCATCCATCGAGAGACTTCGCGGCCCCATTCCTCGGGCATCTCGGACAGCACATTGATGCGCGCGCGGACATCCTCGCCGAGCTTCGTGTCGTGCGTCGCCGTGGCGAGCATCTCGTACGGCCAGTCGTGCCGGCGGGCGGCGTTCGTGTCGTGGAACTCGCGCGCGGTCCGGCCGAACGTGGACGGATCGCCGCCGACTTCGTTCAGCGAAATGAGCAGGTTGTACCGGTAGAACGCGGTGTCTTCGAGCCCCTTCGCCTGCACGGGTCCTGTGTATTGCTGGAACTTCATCGCGAAGCGCAACCGGCCCGCTGCTTCGGTCGCGTCCGCTGGCGGATACCCTTCGCGGCGTTCCGGAACGCCGGCCGCCGGCACGTCGGCCGGGTCGCGCGGCAGCACGACCTCGCGAAAGAAATCGAAGATCGTCGGATCGGTCGCGGGGTTGCGGCGGCGGGCCCGGATGATCGCCTGCTCCAGGAGCGCGCGATCCTCAGGCGCCCAGCCCTGCTCCGTCACGTATGTCCGGTAGGCGGGAAAGCAGGCCACCACTTCGACGATCACGTCGCGAAGGCTGTTCAACGTGAAGTCGCGCGACTTGCGATTGTTCTCGCTGATCCGGTTCAGCATGTGCGCGAGCACGTTCAACTCGCTCGCCATGGACGTATCCATGATCAGCCGCTTGCAGTCATACAGGAGGTCATCGAACGTCTCGGACGCGCCGGTCAGCTTCTCGTACACGCGCCGCATGCGCCGCCCGTTGGCCGTTTCGATGAACACGCCGTTGAGCTGATTGAGAAAGTTGTAGCCCGTCGTGCCGTGCACGGGCCATCGGCACGGCAGCCGCTCGCGGCCGGACAGGATCTTCTCCACGACCACGTACATCGGGCGCGCGTCCGGATGCCGCGGCGTGTCCCACGCGTTCGCCACCAGCTCCTGGAGCATCTCGAAGTAGCGGGCCGGATCGAAGAGGCCGTCGGAATGATCGATCCGCACGCCGGTCACCCGGCCGTCGCGAATCAGCCGGAACAGGAGCTGGTGAATCGCGCCAAAGACTTCCGGATCTTCCACGCGCAGGCCCGCGAGGTCGTTGATGTCGAAGAATCGCCGGTAGTTGATTTCCTGCGACGCGGTGCGCCAGTACGCCAGGCGGTAGGCCTGCTCCTCGAGCAGCTCGTGCAGCGAGTCGAACGACTCGGGCCGTCCCGGCACGCCGTTGAACTCGCGGATGGCGTCTTGGATGTGCTTCAGGATCCGCGGCGCTTCGGCCGTCAGTTGCCGCAGGCGTTCGCGAATCCGCTCGCTCTCGGCTTCTCGATCCGCCTGGCTCGCCAGGGCACCATCCGCCGTACGGGGATCCCAGTTCTGGAGCGCGGCAATGATGGAGAGCAGCTCGACGAGGTGCGGATCTCCAGCGCCGAGATCCTGAGTGAGCGTCGTCAGCCCCGTCCGATAGACACGCGGCATCTGCCGGGGATTGAGCGGCAGCGCGTGATCGAAGTAGCGGAGCTGCAGGAGGCCATCGCGGAATTCGAGCTGCAGCTCGCCGCGCTCGAGCACCTGCCCGTATTGCCCGCCGAGGATCGGCAGCAGGAGCTTGCGCCGCAGCTCGCGCTTGACGGGGAACCAGTCGATGTCGAAGAACCGCGCCGCATGCGACTCGGGGCCGTTCTCGAGGACGTCGCGCCACCACCGGTTCGTGGTCGTCCCGATGCCCATGTGATTCGGCACGAAGTCGACGATGTGCTGGAGGCCAGCGGCGTGGAGAGCGTCCGTGAACGCCGTGTGGCCCTCAACGCCTCCAAGCTCGGGGTTCAGCTCATTGTGGTTGCTGACGTCGTACCCGTGCGTGCTGCCCGGCTGCGCGGTGAAATAGGGGGACGTGTACGCCGCGCTCACGCCGAGATGCTGCAGATACGGCACGATCGCGCGCGCGGCATCGAAGGGAAAACCCGCATGGACCTGCAGCCGATACGTGCTCGCCGGCACGAACCGGGGACGCTGGTCGCGCGCGGCGTCGCTCATCGCGTCACGGCACCACAGGAGCTCAGGAGATCACGAGAAAGATCACAGGAGATCAGGAGATCAGGAAAATTCATTCTCCTGGTCTCCTGGTCTCCTGGTCTCCTGTGAACCGTGGACGGGCTCGAACTCCAGAATCAGCGCGCCGGGACGCGCGAAGGCGATGGTCCCCGCTGCCGCATCGAGGACAGGCGGCATGGCATCCGATGCGAAGGCGGGATCCTCGGACGTGAACAGCGCCCGGATATCCGTCCAGCGCGACGAGTCGATCGCCACGCGGCCGGCGCCGCGCAGGCGGACGATGATGGCGAGCGCGTGGGCGGGTGCGTGGGCGGGATGCCGCACGATCAGGACCGTGCTGTCGTCGAGCGCGTGCGCTTCGCATGATGTCGCGTCGCTGCCCTGGAGCGCCGGCTGCCCTGCGCGCAGCGCGAGCAGCGAGCGATGCAGCGCCAGCACGGCCGCGTGATCCGCCGCTCTGGGTTCGGACCAGCAGAGACGGCTCGCCTCGAATGTCGAGATCGCCTGCGGATTCGGGATCCTGCGGCCGGTCTCCGGTGCAAACTCCGGAAAGGCTGCGAACTCCCGTCGTCGCCCTTCGGTGACGTGCGCGCCGAAGTCGGGCGCGAAGTCGGTGAAGAACTGGAAGGGAGCGGAGGTGGCCCACTCCTGGCCCATGAAGAGCAGCGGCGTCATCGGCGCCGTCAGCAGGAGCGCGACCGCTGCCCGCCATTCAGCCGGCGCCACGGCGTGGTGCAGCCGATCTCCGAGGGCCCTGTTTCCGACCTGATCGTGGTTCTGCACGCAGATAATCGCCTTGCGCATCGGGACACTCGACGGGTCGGTGCCGCGCGGCGCGCGATGATGCTCGGAGTACTGCCCGGTGAACAGCCATCCGCGCTGCAGCGTCGCGACGAGCTCGTCGATGTCGCCGCGGTAGTCGGCGTAATAGCCCCGCGCTGCGCCGCCGAGCATGCGTCGGACCACGTGGTGGAAATCGTCCGCCCAGACGCCATCGAGACCCGCCCCGCCGTCCTCGACGTCTTCGACGAGCTGCGCGAGATTGCGCGAGTCCTCTGCGAAGACGAACGGCCGCGGGTGCCTGGTGCGGTGGACGGCCGCTGCGAGCTCGGCGACGAACGGGCGCTCGCTCGAGTCGATCAACGCGTGCGTGGCATCGAGTCTCAGGCCGTCCAGGTGGTACTCGAGAATCCAGTGACGCGCGTTGTCGATCAGGAACCGCCGCACCATGCCGGAGCCGTCATCATCGAGGTTCACCGCGCCTCCCCACGGCGTCACGTGCGCGGCGGTCAGAAACTGCGGGCTGAACAGCGGAAGATATGCGCCTTCGGGTCCGAGGTGGTTGTAGACCACGTCGAGGATGACGGCCAGGCCGGCCTGATGCGCCGCGTTCACGAGGCGCCGGAGGTCGTCGGGATGCCCGTACGCGCGTGACGGCGCAAAGAGCGCGACGCCGTCATAGCCCCAGTTCCAGCGGCCGGGGAAATCGGCGACGGGCATCAGCTCGATCGCGGTGACGCCGAGGCCGCGCAGGTAGCCGAGGCGCGACTCCACGTCTGCGAAGGTGCCCGCGAACGCGCCGACGTGCAGCTCGTAGAGCACGAGCTGACTCGCGGCGATGCCGTTCCACGCGTCATCAGTCCAGATGAACGCCGACGGATCGATGACCTCGGACCAGCCGTGCACGCCGTCGGGCTGGAAGCGAGTCGCCGGATCCGGCCGGGGGCCGCCGCCATCGAGCGAGTACGCATACCGCGCGCCCGCGCCGATGTCCGGGACGAACAGCTCCCACGTGCCGTGTGTCGTGCGTCGCGGCGCGTGAGCGGCGGCGCCGTGCCCCGCGTCGATGAGCAGCGCCAGCGTGTCGGCCGCGGGTGCCCAGATGCGGAACATGACGCCTCCGGACCTGACGAGCGCGCCGAACGTCGAGCCACTCTCTTCCGGTGGGGATGTCGAGCTCGCCGGCCGTGCACGTACGTCGCTGTTCATCACCGCACCAGTTCCCCGATTCCGCGCAGCGGGATGCGGACCCAGTCCGGACGGTTGTCCAATTCGTACGCCAGCTCGTAGAACGCCTTGTCGATGAGGAACAGATCGAGCAGCGTGGCGCGCTGCACCGGGTCCGACGGCAGGAACGGCGCCGTGCCTGCCGCGGACAGATAGCCCCTCAGAAACGCGGCGCTGATCCACGTCTGCCACAAACGTCCCCATTGCTCGAGCCGCGCGAACTCCGAGCGCCGCGAGGACGTGTAGGAGAACAGCACGGCGTACATCGCGTAGCTGAACGATCGCAGCATGCCCGCGACGTCCTTGAGCGGCGACTGTTTCGCGCGGCGCGCGTCGAGCGGCCGCGCGGGCTCCCCCTCGAAGTCGATGATGTAGAAATCCCCTTCGGCCCACAGCACCTGTCCGAGGTGATAGTCGCCGTGGATGCGGATACGCGCGGTCGTCAGATCCAGCGAGCGCCTCTCCTGGAGCCTCCTGATCGCGGGCTCGGCGCCGTCGATCGCGGTCTGCGCGAGCTCGGCAACTTCCTGCGGCAGCGACGCCAGACGTTCCTGCAGCAGTGACGTGGCACGTTTCGACTGCACCACCGCCCCGGCGACGAGACGCTCGATGTCGGCGCGGCTGAACATCTCGGGTGCGAATGCCGGTGCGGACGTATCGCTCGCGAGCGCGTTGTGCAGCTCGCCCGTCCGTCGGCCGAGCGTCTGGGCCGTCTCGACATACGCGCCTGCGATGTCGCACACAGCGGAAGGTGTCGGCATGGCGCTCATCTCGAGGAGGTGCGCGGCCGGAATCAGATCCGCGCGGGCTTCGCCGCGCGCGTCGACCTCGTCGAAGAACCGCCCCAGCTCGCCGAGCGCATGGCTCCACCCGTCCGCCTGGCTCGCCA
>JAICSD010000172.1 GCA_025937075.1 Vicinamibacteria bacterium
GGCCCGTCGGCAGGTCGATCTGCGTCACGTCGCCGGTGATGACCGCCTTGGATCCGAAGCCGAGACGCGTCAGGAACATCTTCATCTGTTCCGACGTCGTGTTCTGCGCTTCGTCGAGGATTACGAACGCATCGTTCAGCGTGCGGCCGCGCATGAAGGCAATCGGCGCGACTTCGATCGTGCCGCGCTCGAGCAGGCGCTCGACGCGATCGAGGTCCATCATGTCGTAGAGCGCGTCGTACAACGGCCGCAGGTACGGATTCACCTTCTCCTGGAGATCGCCCGGGAGGAATCCGAGCTTCTCACCGGCTTCGACGGCGGGGCGCGCCAGGATGATGCGGCTCACCCGCTTCGCGAGCAGGAAGGACACGGCCTGCGCCATCGCCAGGTACGTCTTGCCCGTACCGGCGGGGCCGATACCGAAGACGATGTCGAACTGCTCGATCGCGTCGAGATACCGCTTCTGCGTCAGGCTCTTGGGGACGACCTGGCGCTTGCCGGACGTCTTGGTCGACGATCGCAGGAAGTACTCGCCAAGTTCGACGTTCTCGTCCTGCGCGACGAGCTGCGACGCCGTCCTGACATCGCCCTTCGCAAGGCGGTATCCGCCGCGCATCAGCTCGGAGAGACCGTCGAGGACCTTCTCGGCCCGCGCAACGTCGGCGGTGTCGCCTTCGACGATCAGCTCGTTGCCCGTGCTGCGAATGCGCACGCCGAACTGCGATTCGAGATGTTTGAGGTTTTCGTCGTACGGGCCGAACAGGGACTCGGCGCCCTCGTCGGGGACCGCAATCTTGCGGACAGCGGAGGCGGGGATAGGTATTAACTCCTTCTAAAAGAGCGAATTAACTACAGTGATCCTAGCACGGCCGACGGTCCGCGTCACGGCCGACGGCTAATCACGAAGATCTCTAAGATCACGAAGATCACGAAGATCACGAAAATATATATTGTTCTTTGTGCTCTTCGTCGGCTTTGTGGTCTTCGTGATCAGCCGTCGGCCGTGAGGTCAATCTAATCTACCCGCAGCCGCAGTTCGCGCAGCTGCTTCGGATCCACCGTCGACGGCGCGCCGGCCATGAGATCGACCGCCTGTGCGGTCTTCGGAAACGCAATCACCTCGCGGATCGACGACTCCCCTGCCAGGATGGCGACAATGCGATCGAGGCCGAGCGCGATGCCGCCATGGGGCGGCGTACCGTACTCGAGCGCATCGACGAAGAAGCCGAACCGAAGCTTCGCTTCCTCCTCGCTCATCCCCAGCAGCTTGAAGATGAGACGCTGCAGCACCTGATCGTGGATCCGGATGCTGCCGCCGCCAATCTCGCTCCCGTTCAGGACGAGATCGTAGGCGCGCGCGCGCACGCTGCCCGGATCGCTCTCGAGCTTGCTCGCGTCGGACTCGAGCGGCGCGGTGAAGGGATGGTGCATGAACTCCCACCGGCGTTCGTCTTCGAGCCACTCGAACATCGGAAAATCCACGACCCACAGGAATTCGTAGCGGTTTGGATCGAGGAGTCCTTCGCGCCGCGCGATGTTCAGGCGCAGCTGTCCCAGCATGCGCGCGGTGGGATCGCGGCGTCCCGCAGCCATCAGCAGGAGATCCCCGCCTCCTGCCGCCGCCATCGTAAGCGCCTCGCGGATCCCGTCCTCCCCGGCCGCCTTGAGCGCCGAACTTTGCACCGCGCCGTCCGCCGTGCGCGCCCAGACGAGGCCGCCGGCGCCAAGCGCCTTGGCCTCGTCGACAAGCGTGTCCAGCTCCTTGCGCGAGTATCGTCCACCGTTGGGGACGACGAAGCCGCGCACCTCTCCACCCTCGGCGATCGCGCTTCGAAAGACGCCGAAGCCGGAGCTCGCAAACGGCTCGGACACATCGCGCAGCTCCATGCCGCACCGCAGATCCGGCTTGTCCGATCCGTACTTCTCGATCGCCTCGGCGTAGGCCATCCGGCGGAACGGCGCCGGCGCATCGCGTCCGATGAGCGCCATCAATTGCTGCATCAACGGCTCGAGGGTCGAGAAGACGAGGTCTTCGGTCGCAAACGAGATTTCGAGGTCGACCTGCGTGAACTCGGGTTGGCGATCGGCGCGCAGGTCCTCGTCGCGGAAGCACTTGACGATCTGGAAGTACCGATCGAGCCCGGCGATCATCAGGATCTGCTTGAAGATCTGCGGGGACTGCGGCAGCGCGTAGAACTCCCCGTGGTGCACGCGGCTCGGGACGAGGTAGTCGCGCGCCCCCTCGGGCGTCGACTTGGTCAGCAGCGGCGTCTCGATCTCGAGGAAGCCCTGCTCGTCGAAATAGCGCCGCACGACGAGCGCGGCCTTGTGCCGCAGAATCATGTTCTGCTGCACGCGCGGCCGGCGCAGATCGAGATAGCGGTACCGAAGACGCGTTTCCTCGGCGACCGGCGTGTCCTCGTTGATCGGGAACGGCGGCGTCTTCGCGACGTTGAGCAGACGGATCTCGTGCGCGACGACCTCCATCTCTCCGGTCTGAATCTTCGGGTTGATCGCGTCCTTCGCGCGGAGGTCGACCCGTCCGAGGACGGCGATCACATATTCCGGCCGTACCTCCTGGGCGCTCACGACCGCTTCGGAGTGATCCTCGCGCGCGACGACCTGCGTGATCCCGTAGCGATCGCGCAGATCGATGAACACGACGCCGCCCATATCACGAACGCGATGTACCCATCCGAGGAGCACGACGTCGCGTCCGGCGTCGCGCGCGCGGAGCTCGCCGCACGTATGCGTCCGCCGGAGGGTCCCAAGAGGTTGTACGCTCACACTCATAGTTTCTGTCGAAATGGGGTGTTGGCACGTCTTTCAAGACGTGCCCTCCATGCGAGAGAGAAGACGCTCTGCCAGGCCCGCACGCGCCACGGATGACTGCTCGCCCGTCTTCATATTCTTGATCGTGACCTCGCCGCGCGTACGCTCGTCCGCGCCGAGAATGGCCACGAAGGCGGCCTCGCGTGTCGACGCGTACTTGAACTGCTTTCCGAGTTTGTCCGGCTGCGGATAGAGTTCGACCCGCAGTCCCGCGCCGCGCAGCTCGCCGGCAAGCTGCAGCGACTCCGCTTCGGATGCGTCGTCGAAAATCGTGACGAGCACGTCAGGGCCGCTCGTCTGCACGGCCGGCGGGAACATGCTGCGCTCCGTCATGACGACGATGATGCGCTCGAGGCCGAGCGAGAACCCGCACGCCGGGATCTGCTCGCCGGAGAACATCCCGATCAGTCCGTCGTACCGGCCGCCGCCGCCGAGACTTCCCGCAAGGTCCGCGACCGCGATTTCCATAATCGCACCGGTGTAATACGACAACCCGCGCGCGAGGCTTGGATCGATCCGGATGTGGCGCCCCGCCGTGGTGACAGACGACAGCGCGACAATCTGCTGCAGATCATGAATCGCCGGCTGCGGTGCCGACGAGCCGATCGCGTCCGAGATCCGCGCGAGCGTGGCGTCGTTCGACTCTCCGGGAGCAAAGGCATCGAGCAGACGGCCGGCGGATTCCGCCGAGAGGCCTCGCGACTCCAGCTCTCCGACGACCGCGTCGCGTCCGATCTTGTCCAGCTTGTCGAGCGCGACCAGCGCGTCGGCATGCTGCGCCGCCGCGACGCCCGCCGCATCGAGCATCGCCGCGAGAAGGCCACGATGATTGAGGCGTATAGTGAAATCGGTGAAGCCGAGCGCCTCCAGCACGTCACTGGCCGCTGCACACAGCTCCGCCTCCATCAGCATCGACGTCGAGCCAATCGCATCGACGTCGCACTGATAGAACTCGCGAAACCTGCCGCGTGCCGGCCGATCGGCGCGCCACACCGGCTGAATCTGGTAGCGCTTGAAGAATCTCGGAAGCTTCCCGCGATGCTCGGCGACGACGCGCGCGAGGGGAACGGTGAGGTCGTAGCGCAGCGCCAGGTCCGCCTCGCCCGACGCCTCGTGCTCTCCCCGCCGCAGTACCTTGAAGATCAGCTTGTTGCCTTCTTCTCCGTACTTGCCGGTGAGCGTCTCGATGTTCTCCAGGGCCGGCGTCTCGAGCGGCTCGAAGCCGTAGCGTTCGTACACCGTGCGAACCAGATCGATCACGTGCCTGCGGCGGCGGAGATCTTCGGGCAGGAAATCGCGCATGCCGCGCGCGGGCTGCGTGTGCTGCGGCACGATCAGGAGCCCTTGATCGTCGGATAGTCGATCCCGAGCTGCTCCAGGTAGGTCTTGTACCGCGACGGATCGTAGTAGTACTTCTTCATCTCCGGCCTGAACTTCTCCATCGTCTGCTTGTTGAGCCAGATCGCGGGCTGATCCTGCGGCCGGATGAGCGGCTCGTACTTCGTGTCCTTCGTCTGCACGTCGTTGAAGTAGTCCCACGCCTGCTGCACGAGCTCGGGACGCGTCACGAGATCCAGCAGCGTCATGGCCTGCGCCTTCGCACCGGCGATCACGCCCTTGTGGGCGATCGGCGTCGCCATTGCGATGGCGTTCGCCCAGTTGTGGCCCGGGAGATCCGGGATGTTCGCTGGATATCGCATCGTGACCGTCGGCACGTTCCAGGAGATGTCGCCGATGTCGTCCGAGCCGCCGCCGTTGTTTTCCTTCACCGGCCCTTGCAGCTCCTCTTTCAGCTTCGTGCGTAGTCCCTCGACCTTCGGGTTCTTCAGCTCTGTCTGCAGCGCCTTTGCGAGCCGCTGATCGGCGTCGGTCCACTGCGGCATGCCGACGCGCTGGATGTTGGCCCACGTCGTTTCGGCAATCACGCGGTTGAAGTGCTGCGGCCAGGCGGAGCCGAGCACCTTGTCGGGCAGGACCTCCACGCCCGCCATGAGCGCCGCGCCTTTGGCCATCGAGTCGCCCAGCGCCCACAGGTCCTTGATGTGCGGGTAATCGGTCTCGCGGAAGTAGTACCAGACGGATGCCGCGCGCGGGACGACGTTCGGCTGGTCGCCGCCGTCGGTGACGACGTAATGCGATCGCTGACTGAGGCGAAGGTGCTCGCGGCGGAAGTTCCAGCCGATGTCCATCAGCTCGACCGCATCGAGCGCGCTCCGTCCGCGCCACGGCGCGCCCGCCGCGTGCGCCGTCTCGCCAAGAAACGAGTACTGGACCGAGACGAGACCGGTTCCCTCGCGCGGGCCCCATGAGACGGTGAAGTCATCGCCCACGTGCGTGAAGAGCGCCACGTCGACGTCCCTGAAGAGACCCGCGCGCACGAAGTACGCCTTCGAGCCCAGGAGCTCCTCGGCGGTGCCCGTCCAGATGCGCAGCGTGCCGGGCAGATGGTCGCGCTCCATGATTTTCTTCACCGCGATCGCGGCAAGAATGTTCACGACCTGTCCGGAGTTGTGCCCTTCGCCGTGGCCCGGCGCGCCTTCGATGATCGGATCGTGGTACGCGACGCCCGGCTTTTGCGACGCCTGCGGAATGCAGTCGATATCGGACCCGAGCGCCAGCACGGGTTTCCCGGATCCCCACGTCGCCATGAACGCCGTCGGAATGCCGGCGATGCCTTCCTGCACCGAGAAGCCGTTCGTCTTGAGGAAGTCGATTAGGTAACGATTGGTCTCGAACTCCTGGAAGCCGAGCTCACCGAAGCTGAATAACTGATCGACCATGCGCTGGGCCTGCTCCGCCCGCGAATCGACATCGGCAGCCGCTTCCCGCTTGTAAGCCGTCAGCTTGCTGTTCGCGTCCGTCGCACGCCCCTTGCCGCTGCCCTTCTGCGCCATCGCGACGCTCGCGACAATGGCGATCACGGCCGTAAGGATCCAGCCCAGTCTGCGCATCAATTTGCTCCTGGAAGTCGTGACGCGACGGATCTCACGAGATCCGTCCGCGTAAGTCCGCGTCGTCCGCGGCCCATTATAGGTCATGGGATAATGAGAACTTCGCATGCCCGCACTCGACCGCTTCGATCGCCCGCTGCGCAGCCTGCGTATTTCCGTCACGGATCGCTGCAACCTGCGCTGCCAGTACTGCATGCCGGAGCCGGACTACGTGTGGCTGCCGCGCGAGAGCATCCTGACGTTCGAGGAGATTGCGGCGCTCTCCGATGTCTTCTCCGCGGCCGGCGTCGATCGCGTCCGGATCACCGGCGGCGAGCCGCTGCTCCGCCGCGATCTGCCGGAGCTGATCGAACTGCTTGCGGCGAGACGGGAAATCACGGACCTTGCGTTGACGACCAACGGCGTGCTGCTGGCCGCGCAGGCGGACGCGCTTCGCGCAGCGGGACTGCACCGGATCACCGTCAGCCTCGACACGCTGCGCCGCGACCGGTTTCAGCAGTTGGCGCGATTCGACGAGCTGCCGGCCGTCCTCGCCGGAATCGACGCGGCGGCACGCGCAGGCTTCGCGTCGCTCAAGATCGACAGCGTCATCATCCGCGGGCGAAACGAGGACGAAATCGCCGCGCTCCTGGAGTTCGGAAAATCCGTCGGCGCCGAAGTGCGATTCATCGAGTACATGGACGTCGGCGGCGCGACGCACTGGTCGGCAGACGCCGTCGTTTCGCGTCAGGACATCATGGCTTCGCTGGAATCGAAGTACGGCGCAATCGAGCCGCTCCAAGGCAGGGCGTCTGCGCCGGCGGAGCGCTTTCGATTGAGCGACGGCACGACCTTCGGGATCATCGCCTCGACGACGGAACCCTTCTGCGCGTCATGCGACCGCAGCCGCCTCACCGCGGACGGCCTCTGGCTGTTGTGTCTCTACGCGCGCGGCGGTCTCGATCTCCGTCGGCCGCTGCGCGAAGGCGCATCGCGTGAGGAACTGCTGCGGCTGATCTCGACGGTGTGGTCGATGCGTGCCGATCGCGGCGCCGAGGAGCGTCTCACCGCGCCGGCCCGCGAGCCGCTGATCCCCGTCTCAGCGCTCAGGCGCGATGCGCACCTCGAGATGCACACACGAGGGGGATAGCTCTATTTCGCGACCCGGAACGCGACGTACTGCAGGTCCCCGCCGCGTTCGACTTGAAGCGCCGCCGCGCTCTCGTTCTTCAGCCTGGCCGCAAAGCGGCCGAGGCTGGCGACGGATTCGACCGACCAGCCGTTGACGCCACGGATCACATCACCAGGTTGCAGCCGCCCCTGCTGCGAGTACGGCGCGTCTGGCGCAACGGCAACGATCACCGGTCCCGACGCCTGACGCAGATCCGGCAGCAGCTTGGCGATCCGCTCGTTGATGTCGACGACCAGCACCCCGAAGCCTGGAATAGCGGTTGGCTGAATAGCGGCGGCTTCAGCCAGCCGCGCCGGATCGTCCTCGCGCGCCGAGACGCGAACGTCAACCGTGCTGCGATCCGCACCGCGCAACAACTCCAGCTTCACCGTCGCGCCGACCGAGCGCGTATACAAATTCACGCGGAACTGACGGCCATTCTCGAGCGCCTTGCCGTCGAGCGACAGCACCAGATCGCCCGGTTTCACCCCGGCCTTGGCGGCGCCCCCGTCCGGATCCACATCCGCCACGAGGACGCCCGCCTGCTCCGGAAGGCTCAATGCCTCGGCAAGAAGCGGCGTCACAGTCTGCGTCGTCAAACCCAACTGCCCGCGGCGCACGCGCCCGCTGGTCCTGATCTGCGTGAAGACGTTCTTGACGATGTTGCTCGGGGCCGCGAAGCCAATCCCTTCGTTGCCGCCGGACTGCGAGTAGATGAGCGTGTTGATCCCGACCAGCCTCCCGTCCGTGTCGACGAGCGCTCCGCCGCTGTTGCCCGGATTGATGGGCGCGTCGGTCTGGATGTAGATCATCGGGTCTTCGGGTTCGAGCTGGCGCGCCACCGCGCTCACCACGCCCATGGTCACCGTCGATTCGAGGCCGAGCGGGCTGCCGAACGCCAGCACGATCTGTCCTGGCTTGAGCGACTCCGAGTCGCCGAACGTCACGGTGGGCAGGCCTGAAGCCTCCACCTTCACGACGGCGAGATCGGTCTCATGGTCGATCGCCACCAGCTTCGCGGCCACGAGGCGTCCGCGGCGCTTGAGAATGGATTGACCCGGCTGGCCTCCCGTTGCGGCCGCCGGCAGCTCGACTTCGAGGCGCGTCGCGTTCTCGACGACGTGAGCGTTCGTGACGATGTAGCCGTCCGCGTCGACGATGACGCCGGAACCGCTGCTGCGTTCGATTGACGGCTCGCCCGTCCCGCCCTCCTGCTGCTCCTCCGGCGGCGCGTAGCCCGTCACGAAGATCTGCACCACGCAGGGGCTGACCTTTGCCGCGAGCTCTTCGAGCGATCTCGACAGCTCGCCAAGCGCGAGAACGTTCGAGCGTGACGGCGCCTGTACCTGCGCGGCGGACGTCAGCGACCACAGCACGCAGAGGATCGCGACGAACCCGGCCTGAATGCGTGTCTTCATTCCTGCAGCTTACATCGCAGCAACGTGCTGCTGTCACGACGATCTCACGCCGAGGCCGCAAAGGGCGTGAGGACGCAAAGCCGTCACGTGTAGATGGCAAGCGGGCCTCGAGCGTTCTCTGGCCGTTTGCGGGCTCTGCGTGAGATCCGTCCGTGACATCGAGTCGAGCGCGCGCTCGACCGCGGCGTA
>JAICSD010000188.1 GCA_025937075.1 Vicinamibacteria bacterium
CCGAAGACGAAGGTCCTGGAGAAGATCGAGCGCCAGACGTTCCGGGCCGCGAAGATCGTCAACGGCCTGCTGAACCTTGCCCGCCCCGCGCAGATCGACAGCGGGCCGTGCGACGTGAACGCGGTGATCACGGACGTGCTCGGCTTGCTCGAGCATCAGTTCCGCACCGGCCGGATTCAGGTGCGGAAGGAATGTGCGGCATCGCCGCCGGTCGTCCAGGGCATCGAGCACAAGCTGCAGCAGGTGTTCCTGAACCTGTTCCTCAACGCGCGCGACGCGATGCCGAAAGGCGGCTGGCTGACGATTGCCACCCGTTCGGAGCGGAATGAGGCGATCATAGAGGTTGCGGACACCGGCTCCGGAATTCCGGCCGATCAGTTGTCGCGCATCTACGATCCCTTCTTCACGACCAAAGCGATCGGGAAAGGGACGGGGCTCGGGCTTTCGATTTCCTACGGTATCGTGCAGGAGCACGGCGGCGGCATCACCTGCGACAGCGTGGTCGGACAGGGAACGCGCTTCACGCTTCGCCTGCCGCTCGCAGCCGCGATGAGCCGGGCCGCCGGCGATCGCACGTAGATTCATCGGTTTTGATGTAATGCCGCACGGATCAGTTCTGGTCATCGACGACGAGGAGATCATGCGGGAGATCCTCGACGCGCTGCTGACGCGCGAGGGCTACCAGGTCCGCGTCGCCACTACGGCGCCCGAAGGGCTCGATCTGCTCCGGTCGATGCCGTTCGACGCCGCCATCGTCGACGTGATGCTGCCCGGCATGGACGGCATCTCGGCGCTCGACGAGATCAAGAAGATCGACGACGACCTGCCCGTTCTGATGATCACGGCGTTCGCGTCCGTCGAGAACGCGATTGCCGCGATGAAGCGCGGCGCGTACGACTACATCACGAAGCCGTTCAAGAACGACGAAGTCCTCGTCGTGCTCCGCAACGCGCTGGCGCAGCGGCGCCTCGTCGCCGAGAACCGCGCGCTCCGGCAGAATCTCCAGGCGCACGCCAATCACTTCGGCGACATCATCGGCCGCAGCTCGCCTATGCGCCAGGTGTTCGATCTGATCATCCAGGCGGCACCGAGCCGGACGACGATCCTGATCAACGGCGAGAGCGGCACGGGCAAGGAATTGGTCGCACGCGCGCTGCACCAGAACTCCTCGCGCGCCGACCGCGCGTTCATCACCGTCAATTCCGGCAATCTTCCTCCCGATCTTCTCGAGTCCAATCTGTTCGGGCACGTCAAGGGAGCCTTCACCGGCGCGATTTATCCGAAGAAGGGACTCTTCGAGCTCGCCGACAAAGGGACGATCTTCTTCGACGAGATCGGCAACATCCCGCTCGACACGCAGGCCAAGCTGCTGCGCGTGATCCAGGAACGCGAGTTCATGCGTCTCGGAGGCGTCGAGAACATCAAGGTCGACGTCCGCATCATCGCCGCCACCAACGTGGATCTGCACCGGATGATGGACGAGGGGCGGTTTCGGGAGGATCTCTTCTACCGGCTGCACGTCATTACCGTGCAGCTGCCTGCGCTGCGGGAGCGCAAGGACGACATCCCGCTCCTCGTGCAGCACTTCCTGGACAAGTACGGCGCCGAGAACAACAAGCCCGGCATCGAGCTGACGCCGGAGGCGCTGGACCTCCTCTACGAGTACGACTGGCCGGGGAACGTTCGCGAGCTGGAGAACGTCATCGAACGTGCCGTCGTGCTTTCGTCAGGATCGCGGATCGACGCGGACCTCGTGCCCGATCACGTCCGCAGCAGCAAGCACTTTCAGATGCCGCAATTCGTCGTGCCGCCGGAAGGGATCTCGTTCCGCGACGTCATCACGGATTTCGAGAAACGGCTGATCGAGTCGACGCTGGAAGCGGCCGGCGGCGTGCAGAAGCGCGCCGCGGAGCTGCTGCACATCAAGCCGACCACGCTCAACGAGATGATCAAGCGCCACGACATCCGGCCGCGCCGCAAGAGGACGGCGAACGGCGCGTCGGCGCGCCCCGGTCAGCCTGCAGCCGATCCCGATATCGACGACGAGGAAGAAGCGGTCGCCGCGGATCACGAGTAGCGGCCCCCGCTCAGCTTTTCTTGCGGACCAGACCGGCCATGAATTCCGCCGGCGTCTCCACACGGATCCCATGGCGCAGGGCCGCAAGGAAGTGGCGGCGGTTGTCGGTCACGATGACGTCGGCGTGCGCCGCCCGCGCAACCTCCGCGATGTGCGCGTCGTAGATGCGGCCGCCCGCGATCCCGTCGTGGGCTGCCGCGCGGAGCAGATCGCCGCGATGCCCCGGCGGGAGATCGTGCACGACCATCCTCCCGAAGATCTCCAGCTGCATCAGCCGGACCGCATCCGCGGGCGTGAGCCGGTATTCTGCCGGAAGACGCGTCGAGACCGAGTAGACCTCGAGACAACAGTGCCACGCCGTCGCCGGTGCCGCCACGGTCTTCTCCGCGACCGCGTGGAGAATCGACTGCGCGGGCGCGCTCTGAGGGCCGAAATCGATGAGGCCCGCCAGCAGCACGCTGCTGTCGAGAAAAACGCTCACGGCCACCTGTTTCGTTCCTCCTCGATGAGGGTCGCGACGTCGATCGGGGGCCTGTCGTCGGCCGCGACGCTCGGCCGGGCGACCAGCCGGCGGCCGACCTTGATCAGCCGCGGGGGTGCGGCCACGCGTTCGAGACGAACGCCCAGATCATCGACCGTGATCTCCAGCTCCGTCGCGGGGTGAAACCCAGCCCGCTCCCGGACCGCCGCGGGAATAACCACCCTGCCGGCCTTGTCGATGGTAGTACGCATGCCATCATGCTACCATTAGCGTGGCATCCGCCCCTACTTTTCAGGCGCCGCTCTCGTCGCGAGGCACCGCGCGGAAGCTGGGGGGCTATCGTCCACGAAGCTTCGTGAACATCCGCTCGTACTTCGACAGGATCGCGTCCCAGCGATAGAACTTCCGCACGTACGCGCGGCCGTTGCGCCCCATCGCGGCGCGCAGCCGATGGTCCCCGATCAGCAGCTTCAGCGATTCGACGAACTCGTCGCGGTCGGCATAGTACAGGCCCGCGTTGCTCTTCTGGCAGTGATCCACGAGGACCTCGCTTCGCGCGTTCGCCAGAATCGGCGTGCCCACCGCAAACGACTCGAGTGCGAGCAGAGACAGGCTCTCGTACGGGGACGGGACGACGACGACGGTCGCGGCTTCGAGCGCCTGGAGGCGCTCGGCGTCTGAGAGCAGGCCCGCGAAGCGGATGAACGGCTCCTCGGGAAGCGGCATCAGCTTCACGCCCATGAGGACGAGCGACGCGTCTCCGCCGTCCTGCACGTACGTGCTGAAGTACTCGATCAGCTCTTCGCAGCCCTTTCCCGGATCGATGCGGCCTCCGTACAACGCGACCGGCCCGTGAAGCCGGTGGCGGCGTCTGAACAGCACGCCGCGGCCGGCCAGATGCGGGCGCCAGCTCGGTGGACGCTCCTCGTCGGCGACCGGCTCCTCGGGCGCGCCGTCCCCCTCCTCATCGCGGTCGTGCTGATAGAGCTGCGTCTGCGGCAGCTCCACACCGCAGCCGATCGTCTCCTCCTCGATCGCGCGAATCGAAAAATGCGTCGTCAGGAACCGGCGTTCGACGTCGGTGTTGTACGCGATGCCGGCAGGCGAGCTGAACAGCTCCTTGTAGACGTCCAGCCGGATCGCCGGCTCGTCGTGTGCGGTCGGGACGAGGATGCTCTTGTGCGGGGCGATCCGGACGCCGAGCAGCGTCGGCGCGTACAGATACGTGAAGAAAATGAGGACGTCGTACTGCTGATGGTTGCGCTCGAGATGTTCGAGCAGCGCCGGACACCAGGGACCCTGCTGGCGGATCCACTCCATCTCGTCGTCGCGCGTGTGCTGCGAGGTGAAGATCCACTCGGAATAGCGGTTGAACGCGTTGATGTCCCGCGCCCGCGCGTTGGGGAAGCGCCGGACGGTCACGCCGCGCACGCGGTCCGTGCCCTCCGGATACTCGTTCTTCCACGAGATGTAGTCGCGCGCGCACGTCGTGAGCACTTCGACCTGATGGCGCGTCGCGAGGCGCTCGGCGATCAGACGGCAGTGGTACTCGGAGCCGCCGAGAATCTCCGTTCCGTAACGCTGGACGATGAACGCGACTTTCATTTCTGGCCGGGAGGCTTTCTCCGGACCCCCTACACTCTCGCTCGTTGACGGTCGTTCGCAATTGCACCGATGATGCTTCTCAGCTGAGTCTCGAACTGCGCCGGCGCGAAGTCCTGCAGCCGCCGGCGCTGGCCTTCCAGGACGCGGCAGCGCACGTCACGATCGTACACAACGCTGCCGAGCAGTTCCGCGGCAACTTCGAGATCCTTCGGCGAGAACAGCAGGCCGGCGCCCCCGAGCGTTTCCGGCACGGCGCCTGCCGCGTACGCGACGACGGGGACGTCAGCGGCCATTGCTTCCACGAGCGGCACGCAGAAGCCTTCGTGCTCGCTGAGCGAGACATAGACGTCCGCCCAGCGGTAAAACGCCGCGAGGTCAGCATCCGGCACGGCGCCGGTGAACCAGAACCGCTCCGGGAGATTGTCGAACTCGGCTACGAGCGCGCGAATCTGAGCGTAATACGCCGGCACGGCGTCGACGCGGCCCACGAAGATGAACCGGTAGTAGCTGTCGATGTAGCGCTTGTACAACTCGGCCAGCCTGATGTGATCCTCGATGCGCTTGTTGGGGACGATGCGCCCGACGAAGAGGATGTTGATGAGGCCGTCGCCGAGGACGCGATCGAGCGAGGGGGACGACGGCGCGCTCGTGATCCGTGCCGTGTTGACGGCGATCGGCAGCACGCCTGTCCGCTCGAACCCGAGCGCCTCCAGCTCAGAGCGGTTGAACTCCGAGTCGCCGAGCGCGAGGTCCACGCGTCCGGAGAGCGCTGCCAGCTCACGCCGTCCGAGCGACGCGAGGCGGAACAGCTGCGAATCGTACGGCGCGAAGAACGAGGCAGGAGTGATGTTGTGATACTGCAGAACCCGTGTTCCGGGCAGCTCCGCGAAGGCCTCGGTCATCGCTGAGGGGAGCGCG
Source organism: Vicinamibacteria bacterium (assembly GCA_025937075.1). Next base: position 5,082 of record JAICSD010000188.1, read on the forward strand.
AAGTGGAAGATCGTCGCATCGCCGCGGCGAGCGTCGGGATCCGAGAACGGACGCACATCGCCGCGCAGATCGTCGTCGATCGTCAGGGCGAACAAGTCGGACTCGTGCCCCATCGATCGAAGCAAGTCGCGGACGCGTCGCGCGCTGTCGCCGATCGCATCGCCGCGATGCGCCGCCGGGACCCACTGGTGGATGATCATCGGTGGACGGGGTCAGGGATCCGGGGCTCGGGATCCGGCGTTCGGGAGCAGTCAACTGGATCCGGGACCCCGAGTCCCGGTTCCGGCGGCAGCGCGCGAAACACCGCCGGCCGGAACTGCCGCAGCTCCTCGATCCGCTCCGCGAGGCGGAACTGCGGCCAGAAGTCCCACGGCACCTCCGGCGCGGGCCGGGGGCCGAGCGCCCGCAGCGCCTCGACATGCCGCAGGAGCGTGCTCGCGAAGTCCTTCCGCTGCAGCCTGTCGAGCGCAGCGTCCTGCGAGGCGATGACCGCAGCGACGACTTCCTCGTCATCGAGTACGGCCTGCACGATTCGCGCGACGTGGAAGGGATCCTTCGTGTCGTACAGCACACCGCCCCCATCCATCGTCGCCGGCACGGCGGTGGCCGCATATGCGGCGACCGGCACGCCCTTGTAGAAGCTCTCGATGATCGGCACGCAGAACCCTTCGTGCTCGGACGCGCAGAGGAACAGATCGGCGACGTCGTAAATCGCGGTCAGCTCTTCGTTCGTGACGTGGCCCAGGAAGAACACGTCGGGTGTCTCCAGCCTCCCGATGAGCCCCTGGAGCATGGCGAAGTAGGTCTCGAAACCGCTGTAGGACCCGACGAGCAGCAGACGCGACCGATGGTTGTGGCGCGTCCGATACACGTGAAACGCGCGGATGACGTCCTCGAACTTCTTGTTCGGGATCACACGGCCGACGAACAGGATGTTCGTCCACCCGTCGTCGAAGGGCGCGGTTGCCGTCGTGTTCGGCGGCACGTCGAGGTGCGCGAAGTCCGGCACGACGGGGAGCGCGGCCGTTGCGCGAAACCCCAGCGCTTCGAGCTCCTGCCGGTTGTACTCCGAGTCTCCAAGCGCCAGGTCGCTGCGGCTGACGTATCCCGTCAGCTCGCGGCGTCCGTGGAAACAGAGCTTTACCAGCTCCCTGTGCACGCCGGCGAAATATTCGGGCGGCGTGATGTTGTGATACACGAGCGCCATGCGGCCCGGCATCGCGTACGCGGTGCGCGAGGCGCGCGAACCGATCGAGAAGTGATGGATCAGGACGTCGTCGGGCGCGATCGAGCCGACCATCTCGTGATAGTCGGTCGTGAGGTGCTCGAGGCGGCGATCCGCGGTGTCCACGAAAATCTCGGACTCGTAACCCGCACCTTTCAGGACGCGCTGGATCCCGAGGACCTCATGTCCGATCGCATCGCCGTATCCCAGTGTCGCGAGGATCTGATGGACGCGTACGGTCATGCCGTGCGTCCGTGCTTGCCGGGACGCCGGTGGTGGTGTCTGCCCGGCCGATACCGCCTGGTCCGATCGGCGGCAACCGGCGACCCTGGCCGGCTGGTGACGCGCACTTCCTCGGTCTGAGGCGGCCGCTCTGCCGCCGGCTCTCGAACAGACTCGCTCGGCTCGCGGGCATCCGCCAGCCCGCGCGTCACCGGACCTGCTGGAATCGCCGTCAGAATCTCGTGGCCCGGCGGAATGTCCCGTTTCCGGCGTGCGAGCCAGCCGGGCATCGGTTCGGGCGACGCTGGCGCCGCGTGCTGCAGGCGTTCGAACATCTGCAGATACTTGCGTTCGATCACCGGCCAGCTGTAGTGGCGAGCGAAGTACTCGCGTCCGTTCCTGCCCAGGCGCGCGTTGAGCGGACCGTTGGACTCGAGCGCGTAGAGCGCCTCGACGAACTCCTCGTAGCTCTCGTAGAAGAGGCCTGCATTGCTGCGCAGGCATTGTCCCTTCAGGACATCACAGCGCCCGTTCGCAAGTACGGGACGGCCGATCGCCCACGCTTCGAGCGCCACCATCGAGAGGCTCTCGTAGTACGAGGGCATGACGAGCAGATCCGACGCAGCCAGCGCGTCGAACTTGTCGCGGTCGCTCAGAAATCCGAGATGACGAATCCTGGGATGCGCCGGCACGTCGATGATCGCGTTGCCGATCAACACCAGATCGAGGCCGCTCGGAAAAGCCGCCGCGTAGCGGATGAAGTGGCGGAACAACTCGCCGCAACCCTTGTTCTCGTCGATGCGGCCGACGTAGAGCGCGAACGGCCGGCGAATGCCGAACGTACGCTGGAACCGCGCGGCATCGCTACTCGCAGGAATGTCGGATCCCACACCCACCACGACGCCCGGTACCGCGTCGTTGTGCGCGGCCGCCGTGATCATCGCGCGTTCCTCGGGGGAGTTGTACATGAGCGCGCGCACGCCCCGGAATACGGGCCCGAAGATCGACAACGACACGGCGGGATCGCGCTCGGCCGTCGGCACGATGATCGCCTTGTGCGGGATGCGGCGTGCCAGATGCCACGCGTGGTAGTAGCGGTAACTGAAGAGCAGGACGAAGTCGAGAGTGCGCGCCGTCTGTGTGACGTAGCGCACCAGTGCTGGGCTCGCCGGCCCTTCACTCTCGATCCACGCGACCTCATCGGCGAGCGAATGCATGCGATCGAAGACGCGGGCCGAGCGCCGGCCGAACTCACTCGGATGACGCTCGCGTGCGACGGGAAAGCGGCGGACGGAAATGCCGTTGATTGTCTCGACGCCGGCAGGCAGCTCGTTCTTCCACGTCACGTAGTCGCGCGCGCACGTCGTGACGACCTCCACGGACGCGTGCCTCGCGAGCCGCTCGGCGATGTACCGCGCGTGCAGCTCGGCACCGCCGTTGACGGCGGCGCCATACCGCTGGACGACGACCGCCAGCTTCACGATTCGTGCGCGGGATCCGCCGACGGACGCGGCGCCGGTTCGGCGAATTCAGCAGATGCGTCAGGTCCGTCGTGGGACGGGGGAGCGTGCTCGTCGGAAGTGCCTTCCGGCGCCACGCCCGCAGCGCCGCCCTGTTCACGCCCGAACGATCCCTTGCGACGCCCTCGACGGCGGCGCCGGCGCAGACGCCGTTCGTTGCCTTCGACGTCCCGATCGTTC
>JAICSD010000045.1 GCA_025937075.1 Vicinamibacteria bacterium
AGCGCGCGGACGATGCCGCGGTAGTAGGTTGCCGCGCCGTTCCAATACGCCGACACCATGCTCGATCCAAAGAAGGCGATCCGCGGTCGCGCCATTCACGGTCCTCCAATGTGGCGGCCCTGAAAGGACCGCCCTACGCCGACTACGTGGCTCGGGCCTGTCAGGGCCGCGTTCGCGATTACCTCGTGATAGACCGCAGCGTACGCAGACGCCATCCGATCGATGGTGAATCGCTCGGAGCGCTGGCGCGCGCGGGCGCCCATCGCCTCGCGCAGCGCCGGGCTCTCGATCAGCGCGTTGATTACAGCGGCGAGCGCGTCCTCGTCGTCGGGGTCGACGAACTCCGCTGCGCCAACCCAGTTCTCGCGCAGACTCGGGATATCGCCGAGCACGAGCGCACACCCGGCGGAAGCGGCTTCGAGGACCGACAAGCCGAACGGCTCGTATCGTGCCGGTAACGCGTAGATTGACGCGCGCGCGAACCACGTCTGCATCTCGGCGGAGGACAGCCGTCCGAGATGCCGCACGGCATCGGTCGAAGGACATTCGGTGCCGCCGCCTTCGCCCGCAACGCAGATCGGCCAGTGCACACGCGATGCAACGCGGCAGAGGGCGCCGATGTTCTTGGCGCGGTCCCACACGCGGCCGGCGCTGAAGACGATGGACTCGCGGCGGATGGAGCTTCCGCCTGAAGGCGGAAGGACGGCCCCCCCGCCGTTTGGAATCACCCTTCCGTCCGGCACCGCTCCGTACTCCAGCTCCAGCGCATCGAGCATCGCGCACGTAGGCGCGACGACAATCGACGCCGACGCGAGACCCTCGCGCACCCGCTCGCGATACATGTTCCAGGACGATGGGGCGGCGCCTCCATGAACGCCGCGCCACCACGACGCAACGCACGAGTGGGCGGCGATGACGAGCGGCGCGCGCCACGGCAGCGCACCGTGGCAGTAGCCGTTCAGGTGCACGACGTCCGGGCGGCACTGGGTTTCGAGATCCAGCAGCCACCCGGACGCGTCGTCAACGTCAGCCCACGGGTCATCCGTCCATTCGAGCGCGAAGTCTCCTTCGCGCACATCGATCCCTCTCCGCTGAGCATCGCCGCGCTGATCCTCCGACAGCCGCGGCCCCATCGTCGCCATCGTGACGGCGATGCCGTGCGATCGAAGTCCGCTGGCGAGATCCAGCGCGTACGTCCACACACCGCCGACGCCGTCGGCGGTCATCAGAATGCGCCGGACGCCGCCGTTCCGATCCGGCGGGTCAGCGAACATCACTCAGTTCCAATTCCCCAAGCGGCCGCGGCCGCGCGTCCTGGATGTCGCTGAACTCCTCGAAGCGCGCGAGGTAGTGCTCCATCGCGCGTTCCCACGCGTGATCGTCGGGCGCGCCCCACCGGCGCGTGTAGTCGGGCGAGCCGGGGTACGGAAACATCGGCACCGGCTTGTTGGCCCACACGCCAAATTGCTGCAGATGCTGACGCCACGCTTCGACGTCGGCCGGATCGTCGCTGCCCGACTCGAGCAGGTTCGCCTGCACGAACGGCACGCGACCGCGGGCGTAGATCAGGCGCTCCGCAAGTTGCTCGGTCGTCAGGCGGCTTCCCTTGTCCAGCAGGTTACGCCCCTCGACCGTGATGCTCTCGACGCCCGCTTCAATCGACACGCAGCCCGCCCGGCCGAGGAGATCGATCATGGCGTGATTCCACAAATCGATGCGCGTCTGCACACCGAAGACGAATTGCCGATCGACGAACGCCTCGAGCAGCTCGCGATTCGGCAGGAAGATCTCGTCGATGAAGTACACGTAGCCGACGCCGAGCGCGAGCAGCCCATCGAGCTCGTCGAGGATCGTCGCCACGGGACGCTTGCGATAATCGTTGCGGAAGTTGTCCTTCGCGCAGAACGAGCAGTGATACGGACACCCGCGCGACACCTCCATCTCCGCGCCCGGGCTGTCCGGCTCCCTGTCGAACCGATGGTGGTGATGCCGGTGGCGGACGACGTCCTCCTGGGCCCAGCGCAGCGCTGGCAGCGCCGCCATGTCGACGGCGTGCGGCGTCCCCTGCAGACGCAGCTCGCCGTGGGAGACGTACGCGAGCGAATCGATGCGGTCCCACGCCGCCCGCGGCGACGCAAGCCTCGGCAGGATGTCCTCGCACTCGCCGAGGACGGCGACGTCGGCGTCCAGCTTGCGAAGGGCCGCCCCCGGGGTCGTCGACGCGTGCGGCCCGACGACAACGGTGAGCGGTTGCCGCGGCAGCTTCCAGTGGATCGCGCGAAGGGTGCGCTGAGGCACGCGGAGCTCGGGCGGCGCACAACGCCAGAACAGATAGCTGGGCGCCGTCGTGATGACGAGGATATCCGGGGCGAACCGTGCGACATCCGCCGCGAGACGGTCCTCATCCAGCCCGTGCAGCTGCCCATCAGCGAGCAGCACGTCGTGGCCTTCCGCCTCGAGGAGCGCACGCGCATAGCCGTACTCGAGCGGGAGATGGGGTTCGCGGCAGCCGAAATAGATGCTCCCGTCGAACCGCCAGTTCGGGTTCACGAGCGCATATCTCATGACGCGACCCTGCCCGCGGCGGGGATTCGCGGCGCAACGACGTTCCCGGCGACGAGCCACGACAGCAGCCGCTCGACGCCGTGCCGGACGCCTACACGCGGCGCCCAGCCGGTGAGGCGCTCGAACTTCGCTGTGCTCGAGACGTAGTAGCGCTGATCTGCCGGACGCCACGGCTCGATCGCAAACGCCGGGCGCTCGCCCGTGAGATCCGCGATCAGTTCCATCAGTTCGACGAGGCTGATCGTGTTCGACGGGCCTCCGCCGATGTTGAATGCATCGCCGGCCGTGTCTTCGATCCGATCGTGCGCGAGCAGCATCGCGTCCGCGAGATCCTCGACGAAGAGGACGTCGCGCACCTGGAGGCCATCGCCGTAGAGCGTCAGCGGACGACGCCGCAGCGCCTGAATGAGGAAGTGCGCGACCCACCCCTGGTCCTCGGTGCCGAACTGATGCGGACCGTAGATGCAGCTCATACGAAAGACGGTGGCGGGCATGCCGAACGTGCGCGCGTAATCGAGCACGTATTGTTCCGCTGCGCCTTTCGAGCATCCGTACGGGCTATGGAAATCGAGAGGACGAGCTTCGCTGATACCGCGCAGGCTCACCGCTTCCTCTTGCGGCTCGTACCGCGACCGCCTGCGCCGCAGGCGCACATCGTCCAGATCGCCGTACACCTTGTTGGTGGACGTGAAGAGGAGCGTCGGCGGCGCGTCGGCAGCGCGCATGGCCTCGAGGAGGTTGAGCGTGCCGCGGGCGTTCACCTCGAAATCGAGGAACGGATCGGTGAGGCTCGTCGTCACCGCGACCTGCGCGGCGAAGTGAAACACCTGATCGACGCCGCGAATCGCCCGGCGGATCGCCGCCTCATCGCGGACGTCGCCCCGGACGAACTCGACGCGATCCCCGTGGCGCGCCTGAATCCAGCGCAGGTTCTGTTCGACGCCCGCGCGCGAGAGATTGTCGAAGAGGCGGACGCGGCGCCCCATGCGAAGCAGACGATCCGCAACGTTGGTCGCGACGAATCCGGCACCGCCGGTGATGAGCGAGAGGCCGCTCGAGGCTGGAACACGAATCGGGCGCGTCATACCGTCAGCCCTCGCGCCGCCAGCTCGCGGCTGGCTTCGGCGACCCGATCGTCGGCCGCCTGATCCTGCAGCCATTCCGCGAGCTCCACGAGCCCATTCTCCAGCATCACCTTTGGTTCGTACCCCAGCACCTCCCGTGCCTGGGAGATGTCCGCAAAGCAGTGCCTGATGTCCCCGACGCGATATTTGCCGCAGATCTCCGGCGGGATCGGCTTCCCCAGGATCGCCGCCAGCATGTCGGCGACGTCGCGGACGGTGTACGATTCGCCGCTCCCAATGTTCAAAGCCCGTCCGTCGGCGGCGGGCGACTCGAGCGCGAGGCGGCACGCCTGCGCGACGTCGTACACGCTGACGAAATCGCGGCGCTGCAGGCCGTCCTCGAAAATGAACGGCGCATTGTCGTTCATCAGACGCGATGCGAAGATCGCGAGCACGCCCGTGTAGGGATTCGAGAGCGCCTGGCGCGTGCCGAACACGTTGAAGAACCGGAGCGCCACCGTGGGAATCCGGTACGCGCGCCCGATCATCAGCGACATCCGCTCCTGATCGAATTTCGAGAGCGCATAGATCGACGAGAGGGAGGGCGCCTTCGATTCAGGCGTCGGCGCCGGTGTGAGCAGGTCGCCACCTTCGTCATAGAGCTCCCAGTCGCCGCGCCGGAGCTGCTCGAGCGGACGCTCGCGCGCCTGCCGGCACGTGCCGTCGGCAGCGCAATACGACCCCTCGCCGTACAGGCTCATGCTCGAGGCCACGACCAGCCGCTGCACGGGCCGCTTGACGAGCGCCTGCAGCAGCACCGCCGTGCCAAGGTTGTTCACCGACGTGTAGTGCTCGATCTCATACATGCTCTGGCCGACGCCGACCGCAGAGGCGAAGTGGAAGACCGCATCGACGCCCTCGAGCGCCAGGCGCACGATTCCCGCGTCGCGAACGTCGCCGCACAGCAGCTCCACGTCCGAATTGAGGTATCGCGGACGGCCGCCGTCTGCACCGTGCACCTGCGGATCGAGATTGTCGAGCGCGCGCACACGATGCCCGCGCTGCAGCAGTTCGTCCGCGAGATGCGATCCGATGAAGCCGGCGCCGCCCGTTATGAGAATGTGCATCAAGAAGTCGTCCTTTCGCGCCGGGCAACGGTGGTGTCCGGCTTGCTTACGAAGATGAACGTCGAAAGGTAAGTAGCAAAGCAGGTTCCAGTTTTCTCCTGCCTCATGCGCATAGCGTCAGCTGCTCACGCCGTCATATGCGCATGCGGGCGCATCGCGTTATGAAGACTCTCTCGACCGAGCGCATGAACCTCCTCGCGAATCGCGCCCGCGCACTGGGCGATCCCACGCGCGTACGTATCCTCTCCGTGCTCGAACACGGCGAGCAGCCCGTCGGGCAGATCGCGGCTGCCTCGGATACGCGGCAGTCGACCGCCTCGAAGCACCTGCAGGTACTCTTTCACGCAGGACTCGTGCAGCGGCGCCGCGACGCAAGCGCGGTCTTCTATTGGCTCAGTTCGAGCGAACTGCTCCGCTGGTGCCGGTATCTGGCAACTCGGCGGCTGGACGTTCGCCGCAAGCGCCGCTGAGTCGCCGTATGCTTTCGCTTCAGCCGGACGCGCCCGGCTTTACAGCGCGGCCGTTCCGCTCGCGCTGACGTGGAGCGCACGACCGTCTTCCTCGTCCGTCACGGCATCACCGACGCGGTGGGCCGTCACCTCGTATCACGGACGCCCGGCATTCACCTCACTTCGGATGGACGCGTGCAAGCGGACCGCGTCCGCGATCGACTCGCCTCTCGTCGTCTCGACGCGATCTACTCGAGTCCCATCGAACGCGCGTTGGAAACGGCCGCACCGCTCGCGGCCGAGCGATGCCTGCCGGTCACGATTGTCGAGGGGCTGATCGAGGTCGACTTCGGTGAGTGGACCGGTATGAGCTTCGCTGATCTCTCCGCCCGCAACGACTGGCGGCGCTTCAACGACGCGCGCGCGACGGCAGCGGTCCCTGGCGGCGAATGCGCAGCCGACGTCCAGCGGCGCGTCATCGCGACGCTCGCGGATCTCCATCGTCTGCACCGAGGCGGCTCAATCGCGGCGGTGAGCCACGCGGATGTCATCCGGAGCGCGGTCCTGCACATTGCGGGCACATCGCTCGACTGCTGGTATCGGTTCGAGATCAGCCCGGGCTCGATCACGACCATTACATATGAAGGGAACGGCAATGCCAGGCTGTTGGGAGTGAACGATGTGCCGTAAGGCGGGTGCGGCGTGCGGGGCGCGGGGCGCGGGGTGCGGCCGCGAGTGCGGCGTGCGGGGTTCGGGATTGGGGATTGCGGATTGGGGATTGCATCAGCCCATCCGGTGATGCGTACCTCCGTGCGCGGCGCGCTGGCAGTGGGTGTCATCGCGGGCGTGTTTATGGCGGCGAGTTGCCAGAAGCAGACGCTCGATACATCGCGTCCAGGATCCGCGCGGTCTCTGAGCGGAAAGCTCAGCGAGCCGGATCTCGTCAAGGCGCAGGCGGACGATGGGCAATGGCTGATGCCCGCGAAGAACTACGCGTCGACGCGGTTCAGCGGCCTCGACGAGATCAACAGCGGTAACGTCCGCCAGATGGGCGTGAAGTGGACGTTCTCCACCGGGATGGTGTCCGGACACGAAGCCGCCCCGCTCGTCGTGGGCGACACGATGTATCTGGTGACGCCCTTCCCCAACATTGTTTATGCGTTCGACCTGACGAAAGCGGGTGCGCCGCTGCGCTGGCAGTACGACCCCAAGCCGCCCGGCGCGTCGAAGGGTGTCGCGTGCTGCGATGTCGTCAACCGCGGCGTCGCGTACTACAACGGGTCGATCGTCTTCAACACGCTCGACGGTCGCACGATTGCGCTCGATGCGCAAACGGGACAGCCGAAGTGGATCACGCCGCTCGCCGATATCAACAAGGGCGAGACGATCACGATGGCACCGCTCGTGGTCAAAGGCAAGGTCCTCGTCGGCAACAGCGGCGGCGAATTCGGCGTGCGCGGCTGGCTCACCGCGCTCGACGCGGACTCCGGCAAGATTGCATGGCGCGCCTACAGCACGGGCCCCGACAAGGACGTGCTGATCGGACCCTCCTTCGCGCCGCACTACGACCACTATCGCGGAAAGGATCTCGGACTTTCGAGCTGGCCCGGCGAGGCGTGGCGCATCGGCGGCGGCACGGTGTGGGGCTGGATCAGCTTCGATCCGGAACTGAACCTCATTTACTACGGCACCGCGAATCCGGGACCGTGGAACGCCGATCAGCGCCCGGGCGACAACCTGTGGACGGCCGGCATGTTCGCGCGCGATGCGGACACCGGGGAGGCGCGCTGGTTCTATCAGACGAGCCCCCACGATCTCTTCGACCACGACGGCGTCAACGAGCTGATCCTCGCCGACCTCCAGATCGGAGGTCAGACGCGCAAAGTCGTCATGCGGCCCGATCGCAACGGGCTCTTCTACGTGATCGATCGCACGAGCGGCGAAGTGCTCTCCGCAACGCCCTACGGGTACGTGAACTCGAACCGCGGCGTCGACATGAAGACCGGTCAGCTCATTGCCGTCCCCGAGAAGGCGGTCAGGCAGGGTGTCGTCACCCGCGATATTTGTCCGTCCGCGCCGGGCATGAAGGACTGGCAGCCCAGCTCCTTCTCTCCACGCACCGGTCTCGTCTACATCCCGCACCAGAACCTGTGCATGGACGAAGAGGGCATGTCGGCGAGCTACATCGCGGGCACGCCGTACGTCGGCGCGAGCGTGGTCTACAAGGCCGGCCCGGGCGGACATCGCGGAGAAATGACCGCCTGGGATCCCGTCGGCGCAAAGGCCGCATGGACGGTAACGGAGAACTTCCCGGTGTGGAGCGGTTCGCTCGTCACAGCCGGCGACGTCGTCTTCTACGGGACGATGGACGGGTGGTTCAAGGCGCTGAACGCACGGACGGGCGATCTGTTGTGGCGGTTCAAGGTCGGGTCGGGAATCATCGGTCAGCCAATCGCCTACAAGGGGCCGGACGGACACGAGTACATCGCCGTGCTCTCCGGCGTCGGCGGATGGCCGGGGGCGATCGTGACCGCGGATCTCGACGTACGCGATGCCACTGCCGGCAACGGCTGGGGAGGCGCGCTCGGCGATTTGAAGGACGCGACCACACGCGGCGGCATGCTGTACGTGTTCTCGCTGGGCGGAGCGCATTGATGCGGCGTCGAAGGACACTGGCCGCACTCGTCGCCATCTCGACAGCGCTCATCGCATGCACCGATCGCGCGTCCGCACCCGCGCCCGCTTCCGCACCCGCGTTCCGCGTCTGCGCGGACCCGAACAACCTGCCGTACTCGAATCGCGCCGGCGAGGGATTCGAGAATCGCATCGCGCGGCTGCTCGCCGGCGATCGCGGCGGGACGGTGGAGTTCACCTGGTGGCCGCAGCGCCGCGGCTTCCTGCGCAATACGCTCTCGGCCGGCGTCTGCGACATCGTCGTCGGCATGCCCACCGGGGGCGAGCGCGTCCTGACGACCCGTCCGTACTATCGATCGAGCTACGTCTTCGTCGAGCGTCGCGAGCGAGGACTTCGGCTCGCCTCGCTCGATGATCCACGGCTTCGCCGTCTCGAGATCGGCGTGCAGCTGGTCGGGGACGACTTCGCCAACAGCCCTCCCGCGCACGCGCTGTCCAATCGCGGGCTCGTCGACAACGTCGTCGGATACCCCGTCTACGGCGACTACTCCAAGCCGGCGCCGCTCGCCGCGATCGTGAACGCCGTCGATCGGGGCGACATCGATGCGGCCATCGTCTGGGGGCCGCCCGCCGGGTACTTCGCCAAGTCGAGCCGCAACGCGCTCGAGGTCACGCCGGTGTCGCCGCAGGCGGACGCGCCGTCGCTTCCCTTCGCGTTCGACATCTCGATGGCGGTTCGTCCGGCGGATCGGCGTCTGCGCGACGAGCTGGACGACTTCATCGTCCGCAGACGCAGTGACATCGACGCGATCCTGGCGGCCTACGGCGTCCCGCGCGTGGATGCACCGACGGGCGACGGGCGATGAAGGGCGTCGCGGTCGCGATCGTCGTCTTGCTCGTCGCGACGGGCTGCGAGCGCGAAGCACGTCGGTATCGCGAGCTCCCCGCCGCCGCGAACCGCGAAACCGCGGTGCGTGTCACGTCGCTGCAGCCCGGCATGCCCGAACAGCAGGCGGAGGTGAAGAGCCCGTACCAGGGGAACGCCTGGGGCATGGGTGAAGGCAAGCGCCTGTACTCGCAGTTCAACTGCGCCGGATGCCATGGCATCAACGGCGGCGGAGCGATCGGCCCCGCGCTCATCGACGACAAATGGATCTATGGGAGCAAGCCCGATCAGATCTACGCGACCATCTCGCAGGGCCGACCTGACGGGATGCCTGCCTTCGGCGGCCATCTTCCCGGGCAGCAGATCTGGCAGCTCGTCGCGTACGTCGAGTCGATGTCCGGTCTCGTGAACCCGAAGAACGCGCCCGGCCGCAACGACGATCAGAGCGCATCCATCGCGGAGAACCGTCAGGCCCCGCAGACGCCGATCCAGACGGGGCACCGGTGATGCCCCACATCCAGTCGGTGCTCTATCCGGCCGGTATCCAGGCGGCGCGCATCAGCCACGTGTGGTGGGTGATGTTGATCGTCTGCACGATCGTCTGGGTGCTCGTCGCAGCAGCGACGCTGATCGCGGTCGCGCGCGGACGGAAGGCGGCATCGACGGCCACCGAAGGTGAGCTGACATTCTTCGTCGCGATCGCCGGCGGCATCACGATCGTTACGCTGATTGCGCTGCTGTTCGACACGATCGTCATCGGCCGCTCGCTGGAGACGCTGCGGACGCCGGACGCCCTCCGCATTCAGGTCACGGGTAACCAGTGGTGGTGGGACGTCCAGTACGAGAACCCGGTGGCCGCTCTCCGCGTCACGACCGCGAACGAGCTGCACATTCCTGTCGGACGTCCCGTCGCGATCGACCTGCTCTCGGTGGATGTGATTCACAGCTTCTGGGTGCCGAACCTGCAGGGAAAAATCGATCTCGTGCCGGGCCGCACGAACGAGCTGTGGCTGCAGGCGGACACGCCCGGGACGTACCGCGGGCAGTGCGCGGAGTACTGCGGGCTCCAGCACGCGCACATGGCGCTCCTGGTGATCGCCGAGCCCGAAGATCGGTTTCAGCGCTGGCTCGCGGCGAATCGCGCGAGCGCGCCGCCGCCCCAGACGCCGCAGCAGGTTCGCGGGCGCGAGGTGATCGAGCGCGGCCCGTGCGCGATGTGCCACGCGGTGCAGGGCACGGCCGCGAGCGCGCGCATGGGCCCCGACCTGACGCACGTCGCCTCGCGCAGCTCGCTCGCCGCGGGAACGGTCCCGAATACCCGCGGGTATCTCGCAGGCTGGATCGTCGATCCGCAGCACATCAAGCCAGGCAATCACATGCCCGCCACGGGCCTGCGCGACGAAGAGCTGCAGGCCGTCCTCGCGTACCTGGAGACGCTGAAGTGACCTGGCGGCCCGAGACGTACGACAAGTCGCACCTGACGGGCCGGGCGGTTCTCGTCGAAGACGATCCGCGCCTCCAGCCGGACGCGCTCGCGCGCGAGCACGCGGAGCTGTCGCGCACCTGGGCGTACGCGCACGGGCTCATCGGCTGGCTGTCCGAAGTCGATCACAAGGCGATTGGCCGACGGTTCCTCGTGACGTCGTTCGTGTGGTTCACCTTCGGCGGCATTCTCGCGGCGATGATGCGCATCCAGCTCTCCCGGCCGGACAACACGTTCGTCGGCCCGGATCTCTACAACCAGATCTTCACGATGCACGGCACGACGATGATGTTCCTATTCGCCGTCCCGGTGATGCTCGCGCTCGGCATCTATCTCGTGCCGCTGATGGTCGGCGCGCGCGCGATCGCGCTGCCACGCCTCGTCGCGTACGGCTACTGGATGTTCCTCTTCGGCGGCATCTTTCTGTACACGATGTTCGCGATCGACTCGGGCCCAGACAACGGATGGTTCAGCTACGTGCCGCTAGCGGGCCCTGAGTTCGGCTACGGCAAGCGCGCGGACGTCTGGGCGCAGCTCATCACGTTCAGCGAGCTGTCGTCGCTCGTGGTCGCGACGGCGCTCATCTGCACGATCTTCAAGCTGCGGACGCCCGGCATGTCGCTCAACCGGATGCCGCTGTTCGTATGGTCGATGCTGGTCGTCTCGATCATGATCCTGTTCGCGATGCCGGCGGTCATGGTGTCGAGCACGTCGCTCATCCTGGACCGCCTGGTCGGCACGCATTTCTTCAACCAGGCTGAAGGCGGCGACCCGATTCTGTGGCAGCACCTCTTCTGGTTCTTCGGCCATCCGGAGGTCTACATCATCTTTCTTCCGGCGCTCGGGATCATCTCGCAGATCGTGTCGACGTTCACCGGGCGTCCGGTATTCGGCTACATCGCGCTCGTGCTGTCGCTCATCGCGACCGCATTCATCGGCTTCGGCGTGTGGGTCCACCACATGTTCGCCACGGGGCTGCCGCAGCTCGGGACGAGCTTCTTCACGGCTGCCAGCATGATGATCGTTGCCCCGACGGGTATCCAGACGTTCTGCTGGATTGCGACGATCTGGACGTCGCGGCGGCTGCGGCTCACGACGCCGATGCTCTACGTGCTGTCCTGGTTCTTCATCTTCATCATCGGCGGCCTCACGGGCGTCATGCTCGCGTCGGTTCCGCTCGATCGCCAGGTCCACGACACCTTCTTCGTCGTCGCACACTTTCACTACGTCCTGATTGGCGGGTCGATCTTTCCGCTGCTCGGCGGCGTGCACTACTGGTTCCCGAAGTTCACAGGCCGCATGCTCGGCGAGCGTCTCGGCCAGACGGCGTTCTGGCTCATCTTCGTCGGGTTCAACATGACGTTCTTCCCGATGCACCTGCTCGGTCTCGACGGAATGCCACGTCGCGTCTACACCTATCCGGCAGCGATGGGATGGGGCGGGATGAACCTGCTCGCGAGCGCAGGGGCCGCGGTGATGGCCGTGTCGCTCATCGTGTACTTGATCAACGTGATCGTCAGCCTGCGGGCTGGCGCGCTGGCGGGCGACAATCCGTGGGCGGCCGGGACGCTCGAGTGGGCCACGAGCTCTCCGCCGCCGCCGTTCAACTTCGCGCCCCAGCCTGCCGTCGCGGGCCACGAGCCGCTGTGGACGCCTGATCTCGCGCCTCCGCCCCTCATCGGACTGGCAACCGACAAGCGCGAGGTGCTCGTCACCTTCCTGCTCGATGCGGAACCCGATCATCGCTACGAGATGCCTGGCCCGACGATCTGGCCGCTGCTCGCCGCCATTGCGACGACGGTGCTCTTCATCTGGTCGATCTTCTCCGCGTGGGGCGCGGTCTGGGGCGCCATCCCGCTGTTCATCACCCTGGTTGGGTGGTTCTGGCCGCGACAAGGGATGACACCGCGCGACATGGAGCAGGTGGCGGGCGCCGGGCGTCTCACGCCGAAGGAGATCACGTCGTGACGCGCGCGGCGCTCGACGTCTCGCAACTGCCCGACTACGGCTTCGGGCACCGGAGTCTCCTCTGGTGGGCGACGATGTGCCTGATCGCGATCGAGGGGACGGCGTTCGGCCTGCTGATCATGACCTACATGTATCTGAAAGGCCGCGTGCCGCACTGGCCGCCGGGTCTCGGCGATCCCGCACTGCGATGGGGAACGCTCAACCTGATCGTGCTGCTCGTATCCGCCGTGCCGAACGAGCTGACGAAGAAGGCCGCGGAACGCCTGGACCTTCGCGGCGTGCAGCTCTGGGTGGCCATCTCCATTGCGTTCGCGGTCGCTTTCAACGTCATCCGCTTCATCGAATTCGGCGCGCTGAACACCAGGTGGGACACGAACGCCTACGGCTCGATCGTGTGGATGCTGCTCGGGACGCACACCGTCCACGTGCTCACGGATCTTCTCGATACGTTCGTGCTCGCGGTCGTGATGTTCGTCGGACCCGTGGACGAACACCGCTTCGTCGACGTCAGCGAGAACTCGATGTACTGGTACTTCGTCGTGCTGACGTGGATTCCCATCTATGCCGTCATCTACCTTGCGCCGCGATTCGTCTGAGTGGTCGCAGCCCGGGAAGCTGACGCCGCTCTGGATCGGCGTGCTCGCGGGTCCGATCATGTGGGCGGCCCTGCTCGAGACGAACTACGCCCTCTCCTACGTAGCCTGCGAGCAGCGCGACAAATGGATGCTCCACCTGGCGACAGCGCTGGCGGCGCTGATCGTCGCGATCGCCGGATACGTCGCGTGGCGCGCCGCGCCGCCGCTCGGCGGCACCGAACAGCCGACCGTGGATCGGGATCAGACCCGCGTGCTTCGCGCGCGGTTCATGGCCATCAGCGCGGTGGTGCTGTCCGCATGGTTCATCCTCGTCATTCTGTCCACGGAGGTCGTCATCTCGATCCTCGAGGTGTGCTCGTGACGCGATCCGTGTGCGTTCGGCGATGCACCACGACGCCCGCGGCGGCGCTGCTGATGGGGACCACGCTGTTCGCGCACGACGCGCACGAACTGGCGGGCGAAGCGGTTCGCCGCTGGACGTTCGACCCGGTCGTCCTCGTTCCACTCGTCCTGACCGCGGTGCTCTATGCCGCAGGGGTCGTACGGCTGCGGCACCATCGCGGAGCGCGCCGCGGGCTCGCCTCGTGGCGCATCGCATGCTTCATTGCCGGATGGCTGACGCTCGTGCTGGCGCTCGTGTCGCCCGTCGCGTGGCTCTCGGAGATCCTCTTCTCCGTTCACATGACGCAGCACACGCTGCTGATGCTCGTCGCGGCGCCGCTGATGATGTTCGGGCACCCGCTCTTCGTGTGGCTCTGGGCGTTCGATGCGGCGTCGCGAGCCAGCGTCTGCGCCGCCGTGCTGCGAAGGCCGGTGCGCAGCGCCTGGCACACGGTCACGGCACCGCTCAGCGTGTTTTTGCTCAACGCCGTTGCGCTCTGGGTCTGGCACCTGCCGCTCCTCTACCAGGCCGCGGTGCGTCACACGGGCATCCATGCGCTCGAGCATCTCTCGTTCCTGCTCGCGTCATCGCTGTTCTGGTGGGGGATGGTGCACGGCCGTTACGGACGGATCGGCTACGGACTCGGGGTGCTCTACGTGTTCCTCACCGGCGTTCACAGCAGCGCGCTCGGCGCCCTGCTCACGGTCTCGCCATCGGTGTGGTACAGCGACTACGCTCGCGAAGCCGCGACGTGGCACATCGATGCGCTCGCCGATCAGCAGCTCGCGGGACTGTTGATGTGGATTCCGGCAGGCGTCATTTTCATGATCTTCGGCCTCGCGCTCTTCGCGGCATGGCTGGGCGAATCGGAGCGCCGCGTGCTGCTCGGGCGCACCGAAGCGATTCGGCGGCGCCATGCGGGGTGATGTCCTGGCGATCGGCTTCGCGCTCGCCGCGCTGACGGGATGCGCGGCACCGCGGCAGGACGTCCGCACCGCCGCCATCACGCTCACCGGCGGCGACCCGGATCGAGGTAAGACCGCAATCATCAAGTACGGCTGCCCAGGCTGCCACAACATCCCCGGTGTGCCGGGCGCAACCGCCACCGTCGGACCGCCGCTCGACAACATCGCCGTCCGCTCGGTGCTCGGAGGGCATCTCACGAACACGCCAAACAACATGGAGCGCTGGATTCAGAAGCCGCAGGAAGTCGATCCGAACAACATGATGCCGAACATGAGCGTGACGGATCAGGACGCGAAGGATATTGCTGCCTATCTCTATACGCTGCGCTAAGTGGGTTCCAGGGTTCCGGGGTTCCGCGGTTCAGTTCCGGGGTTCCGGGAACGCGGAACCAGAACTCGGGAACTCGTGGAACCTGGGAACCCTGGAACCCGCGCGCCCCACCAGCAAAGCGCGAATGGCGCGCGCGACCTGCGACGGCAGGCACGGCCGCGAGAGGCAGGCGTCGGCGCCCGCGGCCCGCGCGCGGAGCGCTTCCTCATCCGGCCTTCCGCTGAGCGCGATGATCGGAATCTCCGCCGTGCGCGGCTGCGCCTTCAGCTGGCGAATCGTCTCGAACGCGTCGACGCCCGGCAGGCCCATGTCCAGCACGATGATGTCCGGCCCGCTGACCTGCGCTTCCATCGGGATCTCGCGCTCATCCGCCGCCACGACGACGTGCAGTCCGCAGAACTCCAGGTATTCGCGGTACAGCGCGCGGGCGTCGCGCTCGTGATCGATGATGAGCACGACCGCGGACCCGACGGGCACGAACGGAGGCGGATCGGGGACGAAGCGCACACGCGCGGAGATGCCGCCCGCGTGCCAACCGCTGACGTGCCATGTTCAGCCGGATTCGCGAGAAACGCGCGCGCGGCGCTCACCGCAGAATTGTGCCAGGAATTGCAATTATGGCCGCGGACCAACGCGGACTAACGCGGATCTCTAGTACTTGCTTGGCGGGCGCGCGTCCGATTTGCTCTCGCTGCCCAGGCCGTGCGGTGCCCACCCGCTCACGATGGTCTTCGCCATGTGCGCGATGAGCAGCTCGCCCTCGTTCTCCGGCGTCCAGCTCTGATCCTCGTTGTCGAAGGTGAACGCGGAGATCACGATTGGCCCATCCTTCGTATAGACGATCCCCACGTCGTTGCGGACGCGATTGAGGCTGCCGGTCTTGTTCGCAATGTGGCTCGCGACTTCAGTCGTGTCCGCATCCTCGAGGAAGTGCGGAATGCAGTTGCGCCAGAACTGGTGCTCGAGCATGTCGATCATGCGTGCGCACAGGGTCTTGTCGCGGAGGTCGCAGCGATCGATCGACTCGAGAATCCCGGCCATCTCGCGCGCGGTCGTGCGGCCGATGCCGAATGGCTTCAGCTCCGGACTCTGATCCCCCTGCTCCGAATGTCCGATCGGGCGGATGCTCGTCGTCAGCCGGAAGCCCAGCGAACGAAGCCGCGCGTTGACCCGTTCGCGGCCGACGTGCGCCAGCACGAGATTGGTCGCCGTATTGTCACTCTGCGTGATCATCAGAACGAGCGCTGTCTCGAAGTCGATCTTCGCGGGTGTGCGGTACAAGAACAGGACACCCGATCCCGAGACCTGGTCCTCCTTGCGCAGCGTCAGCTCGTCGC
>JAICSD010000496.1 GCA_025937075.1 Vicinamibacteria bacterium
ACCGCGACCTCACCGACATCCGTTGCATTTCGGAAGCGCATGGCGCTGGACAACTACTCCGGCAGCTCTTTTCGCATCGACGTCGATCGCACCGTCCGGCTGTTGAGCGCCGCAGAAATCGCCGCGGATTTGAAGGAGGCGCCAGCCGCAGGCGTGCGCGCCGTCGCGTTCGAATCGCAGAACACCGTCGCGAACGCGGGCAACTCGACGTGGAAGCCAGAGTCGGGCCTCGTCTCGGTGTGGATTCTCGGCCAGTTCACGCCGTCCTCGTCGATGACGATCGTGCTTCCGTACGCGGGTGGGCCATCTTCGTCCGAGCCTGTCGTCAACGATGCGTATTTCGGAAAGGTTCCCGCGGATCGCTTGAAGATCACCGATTCAGCGGTCCTCTTCCGCGCTGATGGACAGTACCGCGCGAAGATCGGCTTGCCTCCGTCCCGTGCGCTGGCGGCCGCGGGCAGCTACGACGCGGCGAGTCACGTCCTGACGATCGTGCAGTACACGCGTCCTGAGGGAGCGACGCGGTACGTCAACTCGATGTGGGAACTGCAGCGCGAGCCGTACAACGGCGATGTGCTCAACAGCTACAACGACGGACCGCCCGCCCCCGGCAAGCCACCGCTCGGGCCATTCTGCGAGATCGAATCGTCGTCGCCGGCGTTGGACCTCGCGCCGGGGCAGCACTACACCCACGTCCACCGCACCATTCATCTCGTCGGCCCTGAGGCGGATCTCGATCGCATCGCGCGCAGCGTGCTGAAGATTCCCCTTGCGGATGTGACAGCCGCGTTCGCGGCGGCGCGCTGATAACCCTGAATACCGAAGCGCACTTGGTTTGACGGTTTGCAGCGGGGCCGGTCGAAACCACACTGACGCAGAAGTCGAACCCCCAGTCCCGCTGCAACACCGGCAGACCAGGGGGGCGCTTCGGGTCGACGCGCATTACAAACCTGATCGGCGTCGTCCCACTCCTGTAATCAGCACACGCCCGAGCACGCCGCTCGAGCGAAAACACTCGTGAATCGCGCGGCCTTCTGGCACACCTCTTGACGATGCAGCCCTGAGCCATGCTCTTCCTGCTCGTCATCGGCGCGATTGGCGGCTACATCTTCTTCCGCGTGATGACGCGCGAAGAGCGTCAGGCAGCGCTCGTGCCCGTGCTCTCGATGCTCGTCGAGGTCAAAGGGGCCGCCGACCGCCGACGAATGGCGCCCGATCCATTTCGCGATGCGCTTCGCCTGCGCATGCGGTGGCCCATCGTCGCGCCCGCGCTGGTGCTCCTGAACGTCTTCATCTTCTTTCTCATCGCGATCGGTCCCGGTGCGCTGAGCAACCCAGACACGCTCGTGTCGTGGGGCGCGAGCATCGCGCCGCGCACGACGAACGGCGAATGGTGGCGCCTTCTCACCGCGTCTTTCGTTCACGCCGGCCCCGTACAGCTGCTCGTGAACGCGGCGGCACTGACGCAGATCGGGCTGCTCGCCGAGCGTCTCACGGGCCGCGTGACGGTGCTGGCCGTCTATCTCGCGTCTGCGATGTTCGCCACGCTCGTGAGCCTCACGGCAACGCCGCTGGCGCTCACGTTCGGATCGTCTGGAGGCATCCTCGGCCTGTACGGCCTGCTGCTCGCGTCGCTGATGTGGACGATCGTCCGCCGTTCACCGGTGCAGATGCCGCTGAAGAGCGCGAAGCTGCTCGTCCCGCCGGCGGCCTTGTTCCTCCTCTACAACCTGATGAGCGACAGCCTGCCGAATGCGGCGGAGGGCGTCGCATTCGTGACCGGCGCGGCCGCAGGCATTGCCCTCACGCCCGACATCGTCGAACGCACGCCTCCGCTGCGCCGGCTTGCGGGCGCCACGACGGCGGCGCTCGTCGCGATTGTGGTCTGGGCGCTGCCGCTGAGAGGGACCGCGAACGTCAGGCCCGAGATCGAGCACGTCATTGCCGTCGAGCACAGCACCGCCGACACGTACGACGCGGCCGTTGCGAAGTTCAGGAAGGGATGGGTGAGCGCGCCCGCGCTCGCGCAGCTGATCGAACAGACGATCGCTCCGGAATTGCAGAAGGCGCGCGCGCGCATCGAAGCGCTCCAGCACGTCCCCAACGAGCAGCAGACGCTCGTCGCGACGACGGATGAATTCCTGAAGCTGAGATCGGAGAGCTGGCGGCTGCGCGCCGAGGCGCTGCGCAAGGCCAACATGCGCGCGCTGCGGGAGGCGGACAAGCGCGAGCAGGCGTCCCTCGAAGCGTTCAACCGGATCAAGACGTCCGGATTCGACGGGAGTTGATGCCGCTTTTGTAAGGCGATCCAAGATCTGTCCTCGCGATCGCGCTCGCGCTGCGCAGGACTGCGCATATCCCGTTGGCGTGCTTCTTGGTTCATCGTGCGCCCATGCCTCCGTCCGTGAGCGTCTCCGACACGCCGTACCTGCAGCCCGCATCGCGGGCCGGCGCGTCTGCCGCGGCCAGGTCCAGCCTTCTCGTTCCGCTGTTCGGCGCCACGCTGTTTCTCAGCGCGTTCCTGATGTTCCTGGTCGAGCCGATGATCGCGCGCATGGTGCTGCCGCTGCTCGGCGGCGCCCCGGCGGTGTGGAACACGTGCCTCGTGTTCTTCCAGATCATGCTGCTCGCCGGCTACGCGTACGCGCACGGGGCGACGCGGCTGCTCGGCGTTCGCCGGCACATCGCCGTCCACGGCTTCCTGCTCGCGCTGCCGCTGATCGCGCTTCCCATCGCCCTGCACCATGCGCCGCCGGCATCCGGAGACAGCCCTGTCGCGTGGCTGCTGCTGTCGCTGACCGGCTCCATCGGGCTTCCCTTCTTCGTGTTGTCCACCAGCGCCGGCGCC
>JAICSD010000011.1 GCA_025937075.1 Vicinamibacteria bacterium
CGACGAGCGCGACGTCGTTCGCCACGCGCTCGTCCAGCAGATCGTGAAGGCCTACGAAGCATACGGGAGCAAGTAGGCCGCGGCTTCATGGCACCAGTCAGCAAGTCCCTCTGCGTCAGCATCACGGATGGTCGGGGGAACAGTGCCCGGGCCCCCGGATTGGCCGCCTGGCTGCAGCGGATCGCACCTCCGCGTGCGCGCGGGCATCTTGCGATTGCTCTCGTGACCGACGCTCGGATCCGCTCGCTGAATCGCCGGTTCCGCCACATCGACAAACCAACGGACGTGCTGGCTTTTCCGGCAGCTCTTCCGCCCGAAGGCGGACGCCACGCAGGTGAATCGAGATCCGTGGCTCCCGGCTTCAGCCGGAAGCACGATAAAGAGCTTGGCGACATCGTGATCTCGCTGCAGACCGCCCGCCGGCAGGCACGTGACGCTGGGCATCTCCTTGCGTCCGAGTTGAAGGTCCTTGCTCTACATGGGCTGCTGCACCTTCTGGGTTACGATCACCACCAGCAAGCCGACCGGGCACGGATGAGGCGGATGGAGGCCCGCCTTCGCGTTGCGGGCGGGCTGCGCGCCGGCCTCATCGAGCGCGCGGGATCATGATCCCTCTTCTTCTTTTCCTGGTTGGCGTAGGCGCGGTCTACGTCGGAACCATCGAGACCGCGTTCAGCGCGATCATGAAGCTCTCGCTTCGTCTGATGGCGGAGCGCGGCCGCGACGATCGCCTCGGCTCCTATCTCGACGATCCGATCCAGTTGTTCGTCCCTGCACGGCTGCTGCTGGGCTTGATGTTCTCGCTTGCGACCGTGCTGCTCGCGGTCCTCATCGGGCGCTCCGGCGTGAACCTGACGTCCGTGGCAACGCTGCTCGCGTGCGTCGGGATCTACATCTTCGTGTGCGAGCATCTGTTGCCGACGCTCATCGTCAGGAAGAATCCCGAAGCCGTGCTGGCCGCGATTCTGCCGCCGTTCAGTATGCTCGCGCGCGCGATGGCGCCGATATCCGGCGGCCTCATGCGTCTCCTGAACAACGGCCGCCCCGACCGCGCGGCGAACACGCCTGCCCCCGACGATCAGGAACAGGGCGAGGTGGCGCACGCGTATCTCGAAGCGGGCGAGGAGCAGGGCCTCATAGAACGCGACGAGCGCCGGCTGCTCCAATCGATCGTCGACTTCGGCGACACGCTGGTGCGCGAAGTGATGACCCCTCGGCCGGACATCGTTGCCATTCAGGCGCATGCGACGGTTGGCGACCTGCGCGCGCTCTTCAGGGAGCAGGAGTACTCGCGCTTTCCCGTCTATCAGGAGAATCTCGACAACATCGCGGGCGTGGTCTTCGTGAAGGACCTCATTCAGCTCGCCGACGTTACGGACGATCGTCAGCCGATCACGCCCCTGGTGAGGCCGATGACGTTCGTTCCCGAAACCAAGCGCGTTCCCGAGCTGCTGAAGGAGTTCCAGCGCAAGCAGGTCCAGATTGCGATCGTCGTGGACGAATACGGAGGAACCGCGGGTCTGGTGACGATCGAAGATCTGCTCGAGGAGATCGTCGGCGAAATTCGCGACGAGTACGACGTCGAGACCGAGCCCGTCGTCGACGAGGGCAACGGCTCGTACGTATTCAGCGCGAAGGTGAGCTTCGACGAAGTGCGCGAGCGGCTCGGCATCGACGTCGAGCCCGAAGGGTTCGAGACCGTTGGCGGCTACATCCTCACGCGTCTCGGGCGCGTGCCTGCGGTCGGGGAAACGTTCGAGCTGGACGGCATGGTCGTCGAAGTCCTCGAAGCCGAGCGCCGACGGATCCACAAAGTACGATTCCGGAAAGCACAACCCGTTTCGCTCCCCTAGAACATCCATGCGGGCGGGCTTGGTATCGATCATCGGCCGTCCGAACGCGGGCAAGTCCACGCTCCTCAATCGCATCATCGGCACGAAGATCGCCATCGTCTCCGACAAGCCGCAGACAACGAGGACGCGCATTCTGGGGGCCAAGAACTACCCGGACGGGCAGATCGTCTTCGTCGACACGCCGGGGATTCATCGGCCGCTGCACAGGATGAACGTCCGAATGGTGGACGCAGCCGTCGATACGCTGCGCGAAGTCGACCTCGTGCTCCTCGTGCACGACGCCTCCACGCGGCCG
This sequence comes from Vicinamibacteria bacterium, assembly GCA_025937075.1. Next base: position 2,149 of record JAICSD010000011.1, read on the forward strand.
GGCAAAGGCGACGAGTACGTGTCGAAACTGCTGAAGGACGTCGACGTCCCGGTCATGCTCGTGCTGAACAAGATCGATCTGATCGCGAAGACGAAACTGCTGCCGGCGATCGATCAGCTTCGCCGATGGCACGAGTTCACCGATATCGTGCCCGTCTCGGCGGCGACAGGGGACGGCGTGGATCGTCTCGAATCTCTGCTGCTCCAGCACATGCCCGAAGGGGAGCCGCTTTATCCTGAGGACTTTCTGACCGACCAGCCCGAGCGCGTTCTTGCGGCGGAGACCGTCCGCGAAAAAGTGCTCCAGCACACGCGCGAGGAGTTGCCGTTTTCGACGGCCGTTGTCGTCGATCAGTTTCAGGAGCCCGAGAAACCGGGCGGCCTGATGAAGATCTGGTGCACGATCCTGGTGGAGCACGAGTCGCAGAAGCCGATCGTGATCGGCCGGGCGGGCGAGATGATCAAGCGCATCGGCACCGAAGCCCGTCAGGATCTCGAGCGGTTCTTCGGCGCGCGCCTCTTCCTCGACCTGCGCGTGAAAGTCAGGGCCAACTGGCGGGACGACGAGCGGGTGCTCGACGACCTCGGCCTCCCGCGGCGCTGAATTTCCTGGAACTTTTCACCCGACAAAACTGAATACGTGATGCCGGCGTCAAACCGGCACTGTATGACCCCGCCCGAACGGTCCGACGACGAGTTGATGGCGGCGATCGCGGAAGGCGACCGTGAGGCATTTGCGGCGCTGTACCGGCGAATTCGGCCCGCCATCTATCGCTTCGCACTGCACATGACGGGCGGATGCGCCTCCGCCGAGGACGTGGCGCAAGACGTGTTCATGGCCGTGATTCGCGATGCGCGCCGCTACCGCCCGGGGCGGGCGGGAGTCGTTCCGTGGCTGCTGGGCATCGCGCGAAACCACGCGCGGCGGCGCTCATCGCACGACAGCCGGCTCGAGCCGCTGCCGGACGACGTGGAGGCGCTGGACGCGCACGCGGATCAATTGAGCTCCATGGCGCGGGACCGGCAGATAGAAGAGGTCCGGACTGCGCTGAGCCGCCTGCCCGTTGTCTATCGCGAGGTCGTCGTGATGTGCGACATCGAGGAGTTGAGCTACGCAGACGCCGCCGCGGCGATTGGGTGCGCGATTGGAACGGTCCGCTCGCGCCTGCACCGCGGGCGTGGCCTGCTGGCGTCGCGGCTGAAGCGAGAGCGCGAGCTCGCGCACCGGCCGCTGCCGGGTTGGATCTTATGAATCGCCGCACCATCACCGAAAGCGAGCTGCCCGAGCAGCTACGCCGGATCGGCCGCCGAACGGCCGTGCCGCCCGTGGACCCCGAGCGTGAGGCCCGGCTGCTGGCGGCGTTCGATGCGTCGCAGCAAGTGTCGAGCACCTCGAAGCGCGGCATCTGGTGGATGACCGGCCTCGCGGCGGCGGCATCGCTGCTCGTCGCCTTCGCGATTACGTCCGTGCGGCCGCTGCAGCGTGGTGTCGTTTCGGACCCGGTCAGCCTGCAGTCGCCGGCTGTCGCCTTCGGCGAGTTCGTCCCCTGGCCGGGAACGTCCCGTCTTCCGCCGCTCGAGAGCGGCGAATTGTTGCGCGTCCAGTTGCCGGTCTCGGTCCTGCCGTCGCTCGGCCTGATTCCGCCGTCGACGCGAGCGACGTCGGTTCGGGCAGACGTGCTCGTCGGGCAGGACGGTCTGACGCGCGCGGTCAGGCTCGTGGACTGATGAGATGGAGGCAATCATGAAATCCACTGTTACAGGTGCGGTGCTCGTCCTCACCAGCGCGGCGGTTGTGTCCGCGCAGAACCCGTCGCTCGAACAGATGAAACGACAGGCCGAGGAGAAGCAGATGTACCTCTTCCAGCCCCGGGTGCCGCTCGAACGCAGCGTGACGGGCGCCCCCTATTCGGCGGAGGTCGTCACCGAAACGAATCAGTCGCTTGCTGACGGCAACCACATCAGCCGCCGGACTACAGGACGCGTGTACCGTGATGGTGAAGGGCGGACACGGCGGGAAGAAGATCGACAGGACGGCAGCGTCGCGATCTCTATCGTCGATCCGGTGGCCGGCGTCTCGTATTCCCTGGAGCCCGAGCAGCGGATTGCGTGGCAGACATCGACGCGGGCCAGCGTTGAAATCATGAAGAAGCTGGAAGCGCGCAAGAAGGAGGTCGACAACCTGCAACGCAGGCGCGAGGCGGAGATGGCCACGGCCAGGATCGCGGGGGGGAGGCTGGAACGCGGCCCTGCACAGGAAGAGCACGCGGAAGGGCCGCTCGAGCGCAAAATGCTCGAAGGGATTCAAGTCGAAGGGCGCCGGAACACCACGACGATTCGCGCCGGAGCCATCGGCAACGATCTGCCGATCACGATTACGTCCGAGGAATGGAGCTCTCCTGATCTGAAGCTCCTGGTGCTGACGCGCCACTCCGATCCGCGTAGTGGCGACACGACATATCGGTTGACGAACATCGTCCGGGCGGAGCCCGATCCGTCCCTGTTCCAGGTTCCAGCGGGCTACACCGTGAAGGAGACGGGAATCCGAAAGCCCGAAGACTGAAGTCGTCAGGTTACAATTCCGCTGTGGCTCAGCGGAAGATTGACGTCGTCCTCGATTCCGTCAAGCGCCTGATTCGTATCGGCGCAACGGCGAATCTCGTCAATCTGCTCCAGAAACAGCACCCCGCCGATCTCGCCCAGGTCTTCACGGAACTGGGCGAGAAGGACCGCACCACCGCCTTCACGCTCCTCGTCGAACGCAACAGCAAGCTCGCGATGGAGGCGCTCAGCGAGCTAGGGCCCGAAGCGGGCGCCGCCCTGCTGGCCGACCGGCCCGCCGAAGAAATCGCCCGCATGCTGCACGAACTGCCGTCGGACGATGCGGCGGCGGTGCTGGACTATCTGCCCGAGGAGCTGCGTGCGTCCGTCCTCGAGCTGATTGAGAAGCGCCCGGGCGACGAGGTCGGCGAGCTGCTCGAATATCCCGAGCAGACGGCCGGCCGCATCATGAACCCGAAGGTCTTCGCGCTTTCGGAGGACATGACCGTCGGCGAGTCGATCACGGCCCTCCAGGGATCCCGCGACGTCGAGATGGTGTTCTATCTCTACGTCGTCGACGGCCGCCGGCATCTGGTTGGCGTCGTCTCGCTCCGCAGGCTGCTGCTCGTCCCGCCGTCCACGCCCCTCAAGCGGATCATGACGACGGACTTGATCAGCGTCCGTGTCGACATGGATCAGGAGGAGGTGGCGCGACAGGTCGCGTCCTACAACCTGCTCGCGATTCCCGTCGTCGACGAAGAGAACAAGCTCGTCGGCGTCATTACGGTCGATGACGTAATCGACGTCATCAAGGACGAGGCGACCGAAGACATCTACCGGCTGGCCGGCGTCTCCACCGACGAGCGCGTGTTCACGCGGCCGATTGAATCGCTGCGAAAGCGGTTGCCGTGGCTCGTGATCAATCTCGGGACGGCATTCATCGCGGTTGCGGTCGTCGGCCTGTTCGAAGGAAGCATCGGTCTCGTTCCGGCGCTCGCCGTCCTGATGCCCGTCGTGGCGGGAATGGGGGGCAATGCGGCGACCCAGACGCTGACGGTGATTGTCCGCGGCATCGCCCTCGGCGAGCTGACGTGGAGCAACAGCCGAAAGGCGCTGCTGAAGGAAGTGCTGGTTGGGCTTGGAAACGGTTTCGCGTGCGGCGCGCTGGCGGCCGTGACCGCGGCGCTCGTAAAGCAGAGCCCGATCCTTGGTCTCATTCTGGCGCTGGCGATGATCATCAACATGTTCGTCGCCGGCGTGGCGGGGACGCTCATCCCGATCGGACTGCGGGCGCTGAAGGTCGATCCGGCGCTTGCCTCATCCGTGATCATCACCACGTTTACCGACGTGTTCGGCTTCTTCTCCTTCCTGGGGCTCGGCACGCTCTTCATCAGATATCTGCACCGACCGGGGTAGAATGTTCTGATCCGCATGCCCGTTTACACGTCCGAAGCGCTGGTCCTGCGCACCTACAAGCTGGGCGAGGCGGATCGCATTGTCGTGTTTCTGACGAAGGATCGCGGGAAGAAGCGAGGGGTCGCCAAAGGGGCGCGGCGGCCACGCTCGCGGTTCACGGCCGCGCTGGAGCCGATGACGCGCGCGGCGGTGGCGTATTACGAGCGCGAGCTGCGCGATCTGGTCCGGATCAACTACGTCGAGCCGCAGTGCAGTCCGCTGCAGGCGGCCGAACGCGTCGATCGCAGCGAGTCGGCGCTCGGACACGTCGGGTACTTCGCGGAGTTGATCGACGAGTGGGCGCCCGAAGCGCACGCGGACGAGCGGCTCTATCGTCTGGGCGCGTCGATCATCGAGGCGCTCGCGTCGGGCGTGCCTGTTGCGCCGCTGGCGCGCTATTTCGAGTTCTGGCTGTTGAGGCTCCAGGGCGTCTATCCGACGCTCTCGGCGTGTCCGGAATGCAGCGGCCCATTCGATGGGGGCGCCGCGATGCCGCCGCGCGAGCATCAGTTCGTCTGCCGGCGCTGTGCGCCGCCGGCGGGGGGGACGATCGTGTCCGTTGACGCGCTGAAGTTTCTGCGCGCGGCGTCGGCTGCCGCGCCGGATGCGCTGCCGTCGATTCCACTCGACGCCGCCGCATCGCGCGAGCTGGAGACGGCGCACCGCCGGCTGATCAACGTGCATCTGGAAAAGGAGCTCAAGTCCACGCGCGTGCTGCGCGCGCTCCGCGTTGACGCCGGCCACGGAACGGAGCCGACGGCCACCCGCTAGCATGGTTACACTGCAACAGCTCATCTTCAAACTGTCGGAGTTCTGGGCCTCGCACGGCTGCGTCCTCCAGCAGCCGCTCGATATCGAGATGGGCGCGGGCACGATGCACCCCGAGACGTTCCTGCGCGTGCTCGGCCCCGCGCCGTGGAGCGTCGCCTACGTCCAGCCCTCGCGGCGCCCCGCGGACGGCCGCTTCGGCGAGAACCCGAACCGCCTGTTCAAGCACCAGCAGTTCCAGGTGATTCTCAAGCCGGCCCCCGACGAAGTGCAGCAGCTGTATCTCCAGAGTCTGGAGGCTTGCGGCATCGATCTCCGTGCGCACGACGTCCGCTTCGAGGAGGACAACTGGGAATCGCCCACGCTCGGCGCGTGGGGCATCGGCTGGCAGGTGCTGTTCGACGGCCAGGAGATCACGCAGTTCACCTATTTCCAGCAGGCCGGAGGGCTCGATCTCTCGCCGATCTCCGTCGAGCTGACGTATGGGATCGAGCGCTTCGCGATGGCGCTGCAGGACGTCGATAACGTCTTCGATCTCGAGTGGGCGCCGGGCGTGAAGTATCGCGACGTGCGCCACCGCGATGAGGTGGAGCAGTCGAAGTACGCGTTCGGCCAGATCGACATGCCGCCAGCGGAGCTGAATCGGATTCACCGCGAGCTGTTCGAGCAGTACTACAACCTGGCGACGACGCTGCTGCGATCGGGCCTCGTGCTGCCCGCGCTCGATTACTGCCTGAAGTGCTCGCACATGTTCAACCTGCTCGATTCGAGCGGCGGCATCGGCGTCACCGAACGGATGGCGTTCATCCTCCGGGTCCGACAGCTCGCGGTGGCGATCGCGAAGAAGTGGGCGGGGGTCGAGGAGGAGGAGCGAGTCCCGGCTCCGGTCACTGACGGATCTCACGCAGAGGTCGCGGAGGGCGAGAGGGCGCAGAGATGATCGCCCTTGACGCTAGTGTCTCGCGATGTCAGCAGCGACGTGCGATCTTTCGTGGACAGTGAATACTGATGGACCGTGAACTGCTGATCGAAATTGGCGTCGAGGAGCTGCCGGCGGCGTGGATGCCGGATCTCACGCGGCAGCTCAAGGACGCGCTGGGCGCGCGTCTTCGCGGGATGCGCATGACACCGGACGTGCCGGTCGAGTCGTTCAGCACGCCGCGCCGGCTGACGGCGCGGATCGGCCGCATCCCGGAGCGCCAGGAGGATCTCGACGAGGAGATCACCGGACCGCCTGTGTCGGCGGCGTTCACGCCCTCGGGCGAACCCACGCCCGCCGCGCTTGGTTTCGCGCGAAAACAAGGAATTCCCTTCGAAGCGCTGGAACGCAAGGAAACGCCCAAGGGCACGTATCTGCTCGCGCGCAAGCGTCAGCGCGGGAAGAGCGCCGTCGATGCGCTGCCCGACCTGCTCGCGGGTCTGCTCCGCGACATCTCGTTCCCGAAACAGATGCACTGGGACGCGATGCTGGACGACGGGCGTGGGGAGCTGCAGTTCGGACGTCCGATTCGGTGGCTGTTGTTCCTGTACGGAGGCCGCGTCGTCCCGTTCACGATCGGCCGCATGCCGAACGCTGCGGGTCCGCTGGTGCAGGAAGTCAGCACCGGTGCCGTCACCTACGGGCATCGCTTTCTCGCCACCAGCGGCCGTGCGGGACGTTCGATCAAGGTGCGCACGTTCGACGACTATCGCGCGCGGCTCGGTGAGCACTTCGTCATCCTCGATCATGCAGAGCGCCGCGACCGGATCGCGCGCGAGCTGGAGCTGAAGTCGCGCAAGCTGGGTGGACGCGTTGTCGTCCGCGATCACGCGGCGCTGCTGGACGAGGTCGCGGATCTCGTCGAGTATCCCGGGGTGGTCGCGGGCTTCTTCGAGCGCTCGTTCCTCGAGCTGCCGCACGAAGTCCTGACGACAACGCTGGTCCATCATCAGCACTTTTTCCCGGTGACGGACGACAAGGGGCATTTGAAGGAAGCATTCCTTGCCGTCGTCAATACATCGCCGCCCGACGAACGGCCGATTGCGCGCAACGCCGAACGCGTCGTCACGGCGCGCTTGCGCGATGCGAAGTTCTTCTGGGAGAGCGATCGGCGAACGCGCCTCGAAGACCGTCTCGAGCGGCTGCATTCCGTCGTCTTTCACAAGAAGCTGGGCAGCTACCGCGACAAGGCGCAGCGGATCGAGCGCGTGGCTCGCGTGATTGCCGCTGACGCCTTCGGCCAGCCGGATCAGGCCGAGGCGGCCGCCAAGGCGGCGCGGCTCGCCAAGACGGATCTGACGACCGACATGGTGTTCGAGTTCACCGAACTGCAGGGCACCATGGGCGGCATTTACGCGCGCGGAGAAGGCTTGCCCGAACAGGTCTGGAAGGCGATCTACTACCAGTACCTTCCCGTGGGCGTGGAACCGGAGGCGCCGCCCACCCGCGCGCAGCTCGGTGCCGGGGCGGTCGTCTGGGCCGCCGTCGGGCTCGCGGACAAGATCGACAGCGTCGCCGGGCTGATGAAGGTCGGCGAGCGCGCGACCGGATCGCGCGATCCCTTCGGCCTCCGCCGCCAGACGCAGGGGGTCGTCAAGATTCTGATGGACCTTCCCGAGCTGACGGGCATCGATCGGGAGATCGGCGTCGGATCGCTCGTCGAGATTGCCGATCCGCTGCTGCCCGATGCGGCCGCGGAATCGTGGGATTCGGCATCCGTTGCGGCATTCGCGCAGGAACGGATTCGTTACGCGCTCGAGCAGCGGGGCTTCTCGCTCGGGCAGATTCGCAGTGCGGTATCTGGCATCAACCACGACAATCCTTTGCGCGCCCGGCGCATTGCCGAGGCGCTCAAGGCGCTCGACGGCTCGGACGATCTGCGCGCACTGGCGGTGCTCTTCAAGCGCGTGAAGAACATCGCGCGCGAGCTGAAGGAACCGGGAGCACTCGATCGCTCGGCGCTCACCGAACCGGCGGAGACGGCGCTGCTGTCGGATCTGGACGCACGGCGGCCGCGAATCGCGCAGGCGATTGCGGCGAGGGACTACCGGCGCGCGCTAACGGAGATCGCGGGGCTGCGACCCGCGGTCGATCGATTCTTCACGGAAGTCTTCGTGATGGCGGAGGATGCGCGGCTGAAACGCGCGCGCCTGACGTTGATGGCGGACTTGCGGGATCTCGTTCTCGATCTCGCCGACATTTCGGAAATCGTTCCTCAAGCGGAGTAGACGACACGCACATGGCAAAGAAACTGGTACGCGGCAAGAAGGCGGCAAAGCCCGCGGCAAAGAACCGCGCTGATGCAGGACGCGTTTCTCGACGCGCCACACCGAAGCGCAAGCAGAAGTTCGTGTACTTCTTCGGCAACGGCACGGCCGAAGGGGACCGGACCATGAAGGATCTGCTCGGCGGCAAGGGGTCGGGCCTGGCCGAGATGACGAATGCCGGCCTCCCCGTTCCGCCGGGCATGACGATTTCCACCGACGCCTGCACGCTCTACTACACGGAACGGCGCAAGACGCCGGCAACGGTCGACCGCGAGATGCTCGACGCGTTGAAGAAGCTCGAAAGCGCCGCCGGCGCGAAGCTCGGCGACGTGAAGAACCCGCTGCTCGTCTCCGTCCGCTCGGGCGCGAAGTTTTCGATGCCGGGCATGATGGACACGATCCTCAACCTCGGACTCAACGATCAGACGGTCGAAGGAGTCAAGACGCGTACGAAGAACGGCCGCTTCGCCTACGACAGCTACCGGCGGTTCATCCAGATGTTCGGCAACGTCGTCCTCGAGATCCCGAAGGAGGCGTTCGAGCACAAGTTCGAAGAGGTCAAGAAGCAGCGCGGCGCTCACGTGGATACGGACCTCGACGAGGAGGCCCTCAAGGACGTCGTGCGCCGGTACAAAGAGGTCGTCCGCGCGAAGTCCGGAAAGGCGTTTCCGCAGGATCCGCTCGAGCAGCTTCGCGGCGCCCGCGATGCGGTGTTCCGTTCCTGGAACAACGCGCGCGCGATCGAGTACCGTCGCATCTACGAAATCCCCGACTCCATCGGCACCGCGGTGAACGTGCAGATGATGGTGTTCGGCAACACCGGCGATCGCTCGGCGACCGGCGTCGGCTTCACGCGGAATCCGGCGACCGGCGCGAAGGAGTTCTACGGCGAGTTCCTCGTCAACGCGCAGGGGGAAGACGTCGTTGCCGGCATCCGTACGCCGCAGCCGATCACCGAGCTCGAACGGATCATGCCGAAGGCGTACAAGCAGCTTCGCGACATCACGACGCGCCTCGAGAAGCACTACCGCGACGTCCAGGATTTCGAGTTCACGATTCAGGACGAGCGCCTGTTCATGCTGCAGACGCGCAACGGCAAGCGCACGGGCTACGCAGCCGTCGTGATCGCGACCGACCTCGTGAAGGAGAAGCTGATCACGCCAAAGGACGCGGTGCTGCAGGTCGATCCCGAGTCCGTGTCGCAGCTCCTCGCGCCGATCTTCGATCCCAAGGCGTGGAAGGCGCTGCCGGTCGCGACGAAGGGACTTCCTGCGTCGCCGGGCGCGGCCTCCGGTCAGGCCGTGTTCACGGCGAACGCGGCCGTCGAGTGGACGCGGCAGGGCAAGAAGGTCGTGCTGGTTCGCAAGGAAACCGTGCCTGACGACATCCACGGGATGTTCGTCGCGCAGGGCGTGCTCACCGCGACCGGCGGCATGACGTCTCATGCGGCCGTCGTCGGACGTCAGATGGGGAAGCCCTCGATTGTTGGTGCGGGAGCCCTGGAGATCAGCGAAGCGAAGAAGTCCTTCGTCGTCGGCGGAAAGACCGTGAAGGAAGGGGAGTACGTGTCCTTCGACGGTCTGAGCGGCGAGGTGAAGATCGGTCAAATCGCGACGCAGCCGAGCGAGATCCTGCAGGTGATCTCCGGCCAGATGAAGCCCGAGGAGTCGGACATCTACCAGCGGTTCAATCAGCTCCTGACGTGGGCCGACAAGTTCCGCCGCCTCGGTATTCGCGCGAACGCCGACCAGCCGGATCAGGCGGAGACCGCATATGCGTTCGGCGCGCGCGGAATTGGACTGTGCCGCACCGAGCACATGTTCTTCGGCGAAGGGCGCATTCCGCACGTGCAGCGCATGATCCTGGCCGATACCGAAGCGGACCGGCGCAGCGCGCTCGCGAATCTGCTCCCGATGCAGCGCGGCGACTTCTACGGCGTGTTCAAGGCGATGCACGGCAGCCCGGTGACCATCCGCACGATCGACCCGCCGCTGCACGAGTTCCTCCCGAAGCGCGAGGACCTGATGGTCGATATCGCGCGCCTCGAGGCCACGAACGGGAACAAGAAGGAGCTCGAGGAGAAGCGCTCGCTGCTGCGGCGCGTCGAGCAGCTCCACGAGTTCAACCCGATGCTCGGCCACCGCGGCGTCCGCCTCGGCATCACCTATCCGGAAATCACGGAGATGCAGGCCCGGGCGATCATGGAGGCCGCGTGCCAGCTCGCGAAGGAAGGGCTGAAGATCGTTCCCGAGATCATGATCCCGCTCGTGGGCAGCGTGAAGGAGCTGAAGGATCAGAAGGCGGTCGTGAATCGCGTCGCGGCGGACGTCATCAAAGAGCAGGGCGTCAAGATCGACTACCTCGTGGGCACGATGATCGAGGTCCCGCGGGGCGCCGTGACGGCGGACGAGATCGCGACGGAAGCGCAGTTCTTCTCGTTTGGCACGAACGACCTCACGCAGTTGACCTACGGCTTCTCGCGCGACGACATCGGCAAGTTCCTGTCGGTGTACCAGGACAAGAAGATCCTGGACAAGGATCCGTTTGCGACGATCGATACGGTCGGCGTCGGACAGCTCGTGGAGGAAGGCGTCCGTAAAGGACGTGCCGCGCGATCGAACCTCAAGATTGGCATCTGCGGCGAGCATGGCGGCGATCCCTCGTCGGTGCATTTCTTCGAGCGCGCCGGGCTGGATTACGTGAGCGCGTCGCCGTACCGAATCCCGGTCGCCCGTCTGGCGGCCGCGCAGGCCGCGCTGCAGGTGAAGGTCGGCGATTGATCAGGGTTTACGCCCACACCGGCAACGCCACGCGGGCGGTCGATCGCGTCGATCCCGCGTGGCTCGAACCCGGCAGCGGCGCAATCCTCTGGGTCGATCTGATGAATCCCTCCGCCGAGGAGGGAAAGGTCCTTTCGGACGTCTTCCACTTCCACGATCTGGCGGTGGAAGACGCTCTCGGGACCACGCACTTCCCGAAGGTCGAGTCGTACGGGGACTACCTCTACGTCATCCTCCACCGCATCGACTTCAAGGCGCCGGAGCACTGCTTCCGCACCTACGACGTCGACTTCTTCCTCGGGTCGAACTATCTCGTCACGATTCACAGCGGCGACTCGAGGTCCATCGAGGAGATCTCGCAGGTCTGCGAGCGGAATACGCTCGCGCTGGGCGAAGGCCCTGCGGGGCTCATGCACCGCATCATCGATTCGATCGTCGACCACTATCAGCCGGAGATCGACGAGCTGAGCGATCGGCTCGATAATCTCGAAAAGGAAGTGTTCGAGCGGACGAATCCGCGCCTTGCAAAGGCCATCCTCGACTTCAAGCGCGACGTTTCCTCGCTGCGGCGGGTCGTGCAGCCGCAGCGGGACGTTGTCGGCCGGCTCGCCCGCCGCGAGTTCCCCTTCATCGACGAGGCGATCTCGTACCGGTTTCGCGACGTGCACGATCATCTCGTGCGCCTCGCGGACGAATCGATGTTCTACCAGGACCGGATCACGAGCCTGCTCGACGCGCACCTGTCGACGGTCTCGAACCAGTTGAACAGCGTCATGAAGATCCTGACCGTCATCGCGACGGTCTTCATGCCGCTGACGTTCATCACGGGCCTGTACGGCATGAACGTGGATTTGCCGCACTTCGGTCTGGGCGGTACGACCATGTTCTGGATCCTCATGCTGATCATGATGGCGATCAGCGGCGGTATGCTGGCGATGTTCCGCAGCCGCGGATGGATTTAGTGGGGTGCGGGCGACTGCGTCGCCCGCGTGTCAATGTTGAATGATGAATGTTAAATGCCAAACGTCGAATCCGCCGAATCGGCCCAGCGTGCGGCAGTGAACGTTTAACATTCACCATTGAGCATTTGACATTGACAGAGTTCTTCTCACGATGCCCCGAATTCACAAACTTCCCCCTGACCTCGCCAACCAGATCGCCGCCGGCGAGGTCGTCGAGCGCCCCGCGTCCGTCGTCAAGGAGCTGGTCGAGAACGCGCTCGATGCCGGCGCGACGCGCATCGCGATTGCGATCGAGCTGGGCGGCAAGAAGCTGATTCGCGTGGAGGACGACGGGGAAGGGATGGACCCGGAGGACGCGCGGCTTGCGATCGAGCGGCACGCGACGAGCAAGATTCGCCGCGCCGACGATCTCGGCACGATCCGGACGCTCGGGTTCCGCGGCGAGGCGCTGCCGAGCATCGCGTCGGTATCGCACTTCACGCTGCGCACCCGCGCCAGGGGGATGGAGAGTGGAGCCGAGATCCGCGTCAACGCCGGCGCGATTGCGTCCATCCGCGAGGTCGGCGCGCCTGAAGGTACTTGTATCGAAGTTGCCGACCTCTTCTATAACCTGCCGGCCCGACGCAAGTTCCTGAAGTCGGACACGGCGGAAGCCACGCAGATCTCCCGTTTGGCGACGCAGCTGGCGCTTGGGTACCACGAGGTCGGCTTCACGCTGACGAGCGGATCGCGGACGCTGCTGCAGTGCCCGCCCGCACCTACACTGCAAGATCGTTTCTTCCAGTTGTTCGGCGACCGGCCCGATCTCGTCGTGGTGCGCAAGGACGCCGGCGGCCTGTCGATCGAAGGCTACGCCGCGGCGCTCGCGGATCAAGGACCGGTCCGCGGCGCACAGAACGTGTTCGTGAACCGCCGGATCGTGAAGGACCGCACCATCGCGCACGCAATCATCGACGCGTACAGCGTGGCGACCATCAAGGAGCGCAGCCCCGAGGTCCACCTCTTCATCAAGGTGCCTGCGGATCGCGTCGACGTGAACGTCCATCCGACGAAAGCGGAGGTGCGTTTTCTGGAAGGGTCGTTCGTGCACGAGGTCATCCGCCGCGCGCTTGGAGACGCGCTCGGCCAGAGCCGCGCGCCGGAGTACCAGCTCGCCGCTGTCCAGATTCGTCCGAGCGAGCCGGCCAACCTGACGATTCCCGGCGTACTCTCGGGCGCGTCGATCGCCAATCGCTGGAGCGGCGAATCGTTGACCGGCCGTTCGTACGAACCGCAGAACCCGAACCCCGAACCCCAGAACCAGACCTCGAACACTGAACCCCGAACCCCGAACCCGGCGGAATCCATTAGACCCATGATTCCGCTGGGCCAATTCCGCGACACCTTCATCATCGCGGTGGACGACGAAGGAGTGGCCATCGTCGACCAGCACGTCGCACATGAGCGGGTGTTGTTCGAGCAGCTGATGGAGCGTCTGACGAGCGGACGGCTGGAGAGCCAGCGTCTGCTCACGCCGCTGGTGCTCGAGCTGTCCACCGCACAGCGTGACGCGCTCCGCCAGCACGCGGCCACCCTGGAGCGGCTCGGCATCGACATTCAGGAGTTCAGCGGCGGTGCCGTCCGGCTGTCCGCCGTGCCCGCGCTGCTCGATCCGGCCTCATGCGAGGCGGCGATTCGCGCGCTGGCCGAGGATCTCGAGGGGCTGGACCGGGGATCTCCTGTCGAGGACGCGCTTCGACGCATCGCGGCGACGATGGCCTGCCATGCTGCTGTGAAGGCAAACTATACACTCACGCTGGAGAAGATGCGGTACATCCTCGAGGAGCTGCGTCGGACTGCATTTTCAAGCGTTTGCCCGCATGGGCGCCCGGTCGTGCTGCGGCTCACCCGCAGGGAGATCGAGAAAAATTTTCAAAGGATTTGACCTGGACGGTGTATATAGGCTTGACGAATCTGCTCCCCCGGTTTACTCTTTTCGCATCCCAGCAACTCGACCTGCGGCGGGTTCGCTGTAGTAGCGAACCGTCCGAAGGGCGCGTCTGTTCCAAGCGATAAAGGCGCTCCGGCTCAGCCGGAGCCGCAAAGCTGTAAGCCCCTGTGCGCTCCTGCGGGGTGATTTAGCTGCCGAACTTGGAGAGTACATATGTCCGTTCGCGGTTTCTTGCCCACGCTGCTGTTTGCCCTCTCCGCCGTAGTGTTTTTTGGCCTCGGGAACTTCCTCGCCGCACGCCAGGCCGCTGAGAACGAAAACGAACAGATCGCGGCGCTTCGCGCAGAGGTCGGCATGCTCCGGCGGCAGCATCCGGTCGATTCGTCGCTCACCTCGGGCACCAGCGGACGCGTTGCGACACCCAAGCCCGCCACCGCGATGGACGATGAGAGCCGGGCCGCGCTCGTCGCCGACATCAAACGCGAACTGAAGAACGAGATGGGGCTGCTCCCGCTCAGCATGCTGCGCGAGCGGCGCGAGAGCTTCGTCGAGATGTATTCGTACGACACGACGGGCTCGAGCAACTACGGCACCGCCGGGTACCTGGGTCACGGCTACTTCATCACCGTCAAGCACGGGGTCGTCGCACTCGGTAACGCACCGGAATCGCGCAAGATCACGTCGGTGAAACTGATGTACAAGGGGCGCGCGCTGGCTGCGCGTGTGATCGACACCGGCGACGCGCAGTTCGAGGTCGATCCGGGCGACTGGGCGATCCTGAAGGTCAAGGATGCCGTCGATCTTCCGCCGCTGGATGTGGACCTGGCGTTCCACTTCGACTTCGCCGATCCGATCTTCCGCCTCGGGAACGACTACTCGAAGGGCATCATTCTCTCCACGGGCTACGTCGGGCAGCGAACCTCGACTAACCTGGTGACGTGCCTCACGGACGGCCATCCGGGCGTCTCGGGCGGCGGCGTTCTCAACGCCGATGGTCAACTCGTGGGGATTCCAATCGGACGGATGCAGGGGGACTATCGGTTCTCGTTCATCCTCCCGCTGCGCGCGGACATGTTCCGCAAAGTCCCGCATCTGAATTCGTAATCGGCCTTCCGCCTGAAGGCGGAAGCCACGGATGTCTGGTGCCGGGCATACCGATTGCTGCCTACGCGCGCAGGTTATGCGCTGGCGATCAGGCGCCCTCCTCACAGCCGTCCTTCTCCTGGTCGTCGCGGGCCCTGTTCTGCAGGCGGCGGTCACAGACGTCCGTCTGGTGACTTACGCAACTGGCTTCAACGCGCCGGTTGCGTTCGTTCAGGATCCCGCCGATTCTCGCGTCCAATTCGTCGTCGAACAGGCAGGCAGGATTCGGGTTGTCGTAGCGGGTCAGGTCCAGTCGACCGATTTTCTGGATCTGAGCGGGTCGATCCGCAGCGGCGGTGAGCAGGGTCTGCTCGGTCTCGCGTTCCCGTCCGACGGCGCGTCGAGCGGACGCTTCTACGTCAACTTCACCGATCCCGACGGCAACACCGTCATCGCGCGGTTCAGGCGATCGTCGAATCCGCGAGTCGCCGATCCTGAGAGCCGGTTCGATTTCCGCTGGTCGACGGGAGAGCGCACGATCCAGCAGCCGTTCGCGAATCACAACGGCGGCTGCCTCGCGTTCGGTCCGGACGGTTTCCTCTACATCGGGATGGGCGATGGCGGTTCCGGCGACGATCCGAACAACAACGCGCAGACCGGGTCCTCGCTGCTCGGCAAGATTCTCCGTATCGACGTCTCGGTCGCCGATTCGGACCCGAACGGATTCAGGGTGCCGCCTGATAATCCGTTCGTCTCCGCGTCCGGGGTGCGGCCGGAGATCTGGAGCTTCGGGATGCGGAATCCCTGGCGATTCAGCTTCGACGATCCCGCGCGCGGCGGCACGGGAGCGCTCGTGATCGGGGACGTCGGACAGAACCAGTGGGAAGAAATCGATTACGAGCCGCGCGGCGGCGGCGGACGCAACTACGGGTGGAGCATTCGCGAAGGGGCGAATGCGCATCTCTCGAAGCCGCCGGCGTATCTGCCGCTGATCGATCCCGTCCACCAGTACGATCACTCCGTCGGCGCGTCGATTACCGGCGGCTACGTCTATCGCGGCTCGAGCCCGGAGCTGCGCGGGCGCTATTTCTTTGCGGACTTCGTGCGCGCGCGGATCTGGTCGATGGTGATCGGGACGGACTCCTCGGCCTCCGATATCGTCGAGCACACACCCGCGATTGCGACCGCGACGGGGCTGGGGAATATCAGCTCGTTCGGTGTCGATGCGTCTGGCGAGCTCTACGTCGTCGACTACTCGCGGGGGATGATCCTCCGGCTCGCGACCGCGCCGCGCGCGCCGACGAATTTGCGTATCATTCGATGAGCGCGCAACTGAAGTTGCGCGCTACTCCGTGGGCCTGAAAGGCCCGCCGTTCACGGCTTCCTCTTCCGCTTCCACTCCTGCAGCCTCTTTCTAACCTCCGCCTCGAACCCGCGATCCGTCGGCTTGTAGAACGTCCGGTCCGCGTGGGCGGGCGGCAGGCACTGCATGTCGGCGACGCCCTCCGGCTCGTCGTGCGCGTAGCGGTAGTTGCGCGCGTAGTTCAGCTCCTTCATCAGCTTCGTCGGCGCGTTGCGAAGGTGCAGCGGCACCGGTTCGGCGACGTCGTGCGCGGCGGCATCCGCGGCCTCCGCATACGCGCGATACACCGCGTTGCTCTTCGGAGCGGTCGCGAGGTAGATCGCAGCCTGCGCGAGCGCGGTGTTCCCCTCGGGCATGCCGATGAAGTGGACGGCGTCCTTGGCCGCGACTGCGACCGTGAGCGCCTGCGGGTCGGCGTTGCCGATGTCCTCGGACGCGAAGCGCACGAGGCGACGCGCGACGTAGAGCGGATCCTCGCCCGCCTCGAGCATGCGCGCGAGCCAGTAGACCGCGGCGTCGGGATCGCTGTTGCGCATGGACTTGTGCAGCGCCGAGATCAGGTTGTAATGCTCTTCGCCCGACTTGTCGTAAAGCAGCGCGCGGCTCTGCGCCAGATCAGCGATGAACGCGCCGTCGACGTCGATCGCGCGGCCGTCCGCCGCGGCAGACGCCATCTCGAGCACGTTGAGCGCGACCCGGGCGTCACCGTTCGCGTATCGCGCCATCGCCGCGTATCCATCCTCCGTGACCGTCAGCCGCTCATTTCCGAGACCGCGTTCCGGATCGGTCACCGCACGCCGCAGGATTTCGGCGATCGCCTCCTGGCCGAGCGGCTGCAGCACGTACACCTTCGAGCGCG
Organism: Vicinamibacteria bacterium; assembly: GCA_025937075.1. The sequence continues at coordinate 19,135 of JAICSD010000011.1, forward strand.
AGAGCAGCGCTGAGTTCACCTCGAACGACGGGTTCTCCGTCGTCGCGCCGATGAGGACGATGTCGCCCGATTCGACGCGGGGAAGGAAGGCGTCCTGCTGCGCGCGGTTGAAGCGGTGGATCTCGTCGACGAAGAGGATCGTGCGCCGGCCCGAGCGGCGCCGCGCCTGTTCCGCCTCGGCCATCACCTCGCGAATTTCCTTGATCCCGGACAGGACGGCGCTGAAGGCGATGAAGTGCGCACGCGTCACGTTCGCAATGACGCGCGCGAGCGTCGTCTTGCCGGTTCCCGGCGGTCCCCACAGGACGATCGACTGGAGCCGGTCGTGAGCGATCGCTTCGCGCAGCGGACGTCCCGGCGCGATCAACGCCTCCTGACCGACGAACTCGTCGAGCGTGCGCGGACGCATGCGTTCGGCGAGCGGCGCCGACTTGTCGATCGCCGGTGCGGGCGGAGGATCGTCAGCGAAGAGATCCATCAGTAATTGTCTGCGTCGCGCTGGCGCGACGCTTCGTACAGGATGACCGCGGCGGCGGTCGAGACATTGAGCGATTCGATGGGGCGCCGCATCGGAATCGTGACCGTTGCGTCCGCGGCCGCGCTGACGGTATCCGAGATGCCGGCCCCTTCGCCACCGAAGATGATTGCGGTGGGACCGCGGAAGTCGACGTCGGGCAGCGGCGTCCCGTCGCGCGGGAGCGCCGCGACCAGCTGGACGTTCGCATCGCGCGCGGCTGTGATCGCGTCGAGCACCGACCCGCGCGTCGACACGGGAATGCGGAACGTACCGCCCATCGCGCCGCGGAGAGCCTTCCAACCGAAGGGATTGGCGGTGCCTTCGATCGTTGCTACTCCCGTTGCGCCGGATGCGGCCGCCGTCCGGATGATCGCGCCGACGTTCCCCGGATCCTGCAGCCCCGCGAGGAGGAGCACGAGCGGTTGCGCGGAGCCCCGGTGCTCTGACCCCGCTGCGTGTTCTGACCCCGGCGTCCGGAAAACGTCAACCAGCGTTGACGGTTCGGCGTGTCCGATGGCGACGACCCCGGACGGCTGTTGCACTGGGCTCATCGCCGCGAGCACGCTGTCGGTGACGCTCAGCACGCGGCCACCCTGCCGTCGAACTTCCAATGGCAGATGCGCGAGCGGCGACGACGGGCGGTCCAGCTCGCGATCCGCGAACGCCGCCACCTCGATCGGAATCGCGCACGCGAGCGCTTCCTCGAGCAGATGTGCGCCGTCGAGCAGGATGTCGGTCGACGTCACCCTGCCCGCGCGCGCCAGCTCGCGAAAGCGGCGAACCGTCGCGTTCTGACGGCTCGTGATCCGCTCCATGCTTTGTATTATTGTCCGCGCTGGTCCGTGTTTTCCGCGGCCCGTATTATTGTCCTGAAGGGATCCGCGCTGGTCCGCGTCTTCCGGCGGCCGTTTCTGTTACCATGGCCTCCGTGAAGGACCGGCTCCTCAGGAAGTTCCAGGACGAGATTGCGCAGCTCGATCGCGAGCTCAAAACCGAGCTGCCGAAAGAGATCAAGCGCGCGCGCGAGCTGGGCGATTTGCGTGAGAACGCGGAATACCAGGCCGCGAAGGAGCGCCAGCGCCTCGTCGAATCCCGCATCAGCCTTCTGCAGAAGCGCGTGAGCGAGATCTCGCTCATGAACCTCGATCGCATTCCGCACGACAAAGTCGGATTCGGATCGACGGTCACGCTGCGCGACGAAGCCGGGCAGTCCGTCGTCTACCAGCTCGTCATGCCGGAGGACGCCAACGTCGAAGAAGGCCTGATCTCTACGGCCTCCCCGATCGGCCGCGCGCTCCTCAACAAGGAAGCGGGCGAGGACGTCGTCGTTCGCACGCCGAACGGCCTCGAGCGGCGGTTCGAGGTCCAGAAGCTCGTCACCATCCACGACGAATGATCCCGGCTGCGGCGTCGCTGTGATCACGCCCGACTCTCCGGATCGTCAGTACTCGACGCGGCTCCGCACGGCGCTCGTGCTCACCGGCATCGGAACGGCGGGCGCCTACCACGCGGGCGTGCTGCGCGCACTGCGCGAGGCAGGAATCCGCATCGATCTCGTCGCGGGCCGCGGCGCGGGCGTGCTGGGCGCGCTCTTCGCGGCCGTGGACGGAGGCCCTCGCCTCTGGGAGACGGACGGCCTGTGGAAGCGCGCGTCGATTGCGCGGGCCTATGCGGCGCGCATGCCGCTGCGCGTCGCCGGATGGGCGTTCGCCGCGGCAGGTGCGCTGCTGGCCACACCGCTCGTGCTGCTCGCTGGCGGCGTCGTCGTTGGTCTCGCCGGGCTGCTGCTCTGGTCTGTTGGACTGACGGGCGTTGCCGGGGCGTTGCGGTCGGTGTACGGACGATTCCTCGACGCGCTGTTCGATCCCGCTGGAATGCCGACCGTCATCCCGCGGCTCGTCGTGCTCTGCTTGCTGGTGGCCATCTTCGCATTTGCGGGCTCGGTCGGCGCCGCGCTGCTGGATGCGCCGGCGCGCCGCCGCGTCGGGCGTGGGTGGATGTGGCGCCTGTTCGGGTCGCCGCTTTCGATCGCACTGCTCCTCGACGCGGCGTGCGATCAGTTGTGGGGCCTGATTCGCGGCGCTGCTCCGATCGCGACGCCCCCGCGCCGGGAGCTGGGCCGCAGGTACCTGGAGCTGCTCATCGAGAATCTCGGTCAGCCCGGGTTTCGCGAGCTGCTTCTGATCGCGCACGACGTCGATGCACGCCGGGATCTGCTGTTCGGGTTGCTCTCGGA
>JAICSD010000076.1 GCA_025937075.1 Vicinamibacteria bacterium
AACGGTCGGAGTACTTCGAGCGCCTTCGCGTGGCCATCGCGGCAATGCCGCAGGTCGCCGAGGCGGGGATCTCGACCAATGCGACGCCGCCGTCGAACGGAAGCGACACGCCGATCGAAATTCGGGGGAGCAGCGCTCTCGAAAAGCCCCTGGTTCGCGCCAATCTCATCAACTCGGAGTACTTCTCCGCCCTTCATATTCCGCTGACGCAGGGACGCCTCTGGTCTCGTGACGAAATCGGTCGCGGCGCGGCGCTCGCCGTGATCAATCAGGCGATGGTGCGACAGTACTGGCCCGAGGGAAATGCCATCGGGCGGCAGTTCCGGTTCGTGAACATGAAGGACGAGCGGCCGTATTCGCCTGCAGCGGCGGGCGCGGATGGCTGGATCGAGGTCGTGGGGGTGGTCGCGGATGCGCGCAATGACGGCCTGCGGAACCCGATCAAGCCTGCCCTGTACGTGCCCTACACGCTGAAGATGCGCATGTTCACGCAGATCCTGGTCCGCACCCGCGTGCCGCCGCTGTCGATTCTGCGCGACGTCCGCGCCGAGCTCGTACGCGTCGATCGGGAGCAGCAGGTGATGCGCGTGCGGGATCTGCAGGGCTGGATTACGAATCAACCCGAGTACGCACAGCAGCAGCTCGTCGCGAGGCTGTTCGCCGTGTTCTCACTGCTGGCGCTGGCGCTGTCGGCCGTTGGCCTCTACAGCGTGGTCTCGTACGGCGTGGCGATGCGGATGAACGAGTTCGGCATTCGGCTGGCACTCGGCGCCAGGACGCGCGATGTCGTGCGCATCGTGCTCTCCGGCACGTCCTGGAATGTCGGCGTGGGGCTTCTGGCCGGCGCCGTGCTGTGTGTGGCGTTCGACAAGATCGCGACGCGATGGGTCACGGAGAGCTCGCGCGATCCGTTGATCGTCGGCGGCGTCACGGTTCTGCTGATTGCGGTGGCGGCCGTCGCATGCCTGGCGCCGGCGCGGCGCGCCGCCTCCATCGATCCGATGGAGGCCGTCCGGCACGAGTAGGGCCGCGGAAGACGCGGGCCGCGGACTGACGCCGAGAACGCGGACTCGATGACGGTGTTCAGAAAAACACCCGCAGGCCGAACTCGATGTGGCGTCCCGGAAGCGCGGCTGTCGGCCGGCCGAAGTACGGCGACGTCAGCACTCCGCTGTAGCTGGTGAAGTTCGTCGTGTTGAACAGATTGTCGACGTCGGCGTAAATCTCGACACCGCGCTGGACGCTGCCCCGCTCGCGCTGACGCCCGCGTCCCCACAGGCCTTCGTTCCCGCCGATCGTCCAGCCGAGCCTCATATCCGAAATCACGTGCCAGTCGCCGCGCGCGGTGTTCCGCCCGACGCCGGCAGGACGATCGTTCACGACCGCGTCGCCGTTGTCGTCGAAGCCCGTTCGGATCGTGTACGGCGCCCCCGACGTGACCTCCGTGCCCAGCCCCAGGCCGATCCCGAACGGCAGTCGCGCGCGCACGTAGCTGAAGATGCGATGCCGGATGTCGTTGGCCGAGGGGCCCCACTCCGCTGCAACGTTCGAACTGTCCGCCGGCAGGGAGAGCGGCCCGTCCGCATCGTCGAACCTTCGCGCATAGCGATACCGGACCGTGCCGAACAGCCGGCGATCGAAGGCGCGCAGGCCCAGGCTGGCGTCGAATCCGCGCTCCTCGGATTCGCCAGTCGACTGGATCTCGGTGACGCGTGCGAACGCGGGATTCGGACGCACGCCGTCCGCCGGTGCGTTGACGTCCACGGCGCGCAGGCGGTCCCAGGTGGACTGGCCGAACACGTTGAAGCGGACGTCGACAGCGGGGTTCAGCCTGTACTGAAAGCCGATCGACATCCGTCTCGTCGTCGGCAGCTGCAGGTCTTCGCTGGCGCGAACGACACTTGGTGCAGGAAGGACGACTTTGTTCGATCCCGCAAACGGATCGGGGTAGGTGGGATCAATCACGATGAGCTCGCGCTGGCGTGTTCCGTCCAGGCGCAGCGTGTCCTCGTGGAGGCTGGCATCGTACCAGTCGTAGAAGATGCCGGCGCCGGCACGAATCGTCAGGTCCTTCAACGCCGTGGGAGTCCACGCGATGCTCGCGCGAGGGCCGAAGTTGGCCCAGTCGTTCGTGAACGACTGGAATTCGTGCCGCATGCCGAGCCCGAGCTGGATGTTCTTACGGGGCTTCACCTCGTCGTACGCGTACCAGCCGAACTCGTACCGCGAATAGGCGAGCGATGGATTGCCCACGCGCTGCACGAACTGCAGCGGCGTACCGGCCGCGAAGGCATCGAGGCTCGCGAACGTGAAGCGCCCGCTCGCGTTCTCGACGAGGCTGCTGCGGATGCGCCCGACCTCCCCTTCGAACCCGAAGCGCATCTTGTGCCGGTCGCTGAACGCGAGCTCGAAGTCGTCGCCGAGCTCCACCTCCCAGGCGCGCGTGCCGCCGCCGAGCTGCGCGCCGCCCGACGTGACGGCGTTCGGGACCTGGATCGTGACCGCCTGGCTGCGGGACGCGCGATCCTCGCGGTCCCAGACGGCTTCGAGACGGAGCTCGTTGTACGCGTTCTGTCCGATCGCTCCCATGCCGGACGCGCGGAACATGTCCCTGCTCTCGTTCGTGTTGTAGGCGTGCTCCGGAAGACTGAACTGTCCGACGCCGAGGTTCTCGCGGTCGCGGGTCCGCCGCTCGTACTCGAGGCGCAGCATCTGTCGATCGGTCAAGGCGTGCTCGAGCCGCACGTCGGCCTCGAGTCCGTTGTTCTCCTGGTTCGCGGATTCGGAAACGATCCGATCTGGCAGCGCCGCGACGATCGGCTGCACGTCGAAGGCGTCGCGGCTCGACAGGTTGTACGACACCGACGTGCGGTCCTTCACGAGCGGGCCGCTGCCGCTCCAGTGCAGCCGCCGTGTCTGCCCCTCACCGGGCGTCGGCGAAAACGGGTTGCGCGCATCCAGCGATTCATCGCGGAGCGCAGCGCTGAAATGCTGCTCCCATTGGCTCGTGCCCGGCTTCGTGATGACGTCCACGCGCGGGTGCCCGGCGCCATGCGTATCAGGCGCGTACGGATCGTGGCGCACGCGAATCGACTGGATCTGGGACTTCGGTGGCAGATTGTCCCCCTGGAACCCGTTCATGCGAATCTCCGCGTCGGGCCCGGCAAGCTGTCCGATCAGCTCCATTGCCTCGTCGGGATCGTCAGGGAGTTGATCAATCTCCTCCGCGGGGAACGTCTCCGTGAAGTTGTTCTCCAGTTGCCGCTGCGTGTCGTCCACAGTGACGGTGACCTGCTGTGCGAACGTTGCGAGCGGAAGGACCACCGAATGCGTGACCTGACGCCCGGCGGTGACGGCAACCTCCTTCGTCGAGGTCTCGAATCCTGAAAGCTCCACGACGACGCGATAGCGTCCGGGTGCGAGGTGGGTGAGCGTCGCCTGACCCGAGGTGTCGGTCACGGCTGTCGAGACGGTCTGCGCCGGTAACGGTCCCGTAACAGTGACCGTGGCGCCCGGCAGTGCGCCGCCAAGCGAGTCGGCTGCCTGCACGAGGAGCAACGGGTTGCTCTGTGGTCCCGCAAATGCGGGCGTGACCACAACCGTCAAGCACAGCGCGGCAAGCGCGCCACGAAAACATCCTCCGATACACATCTACTTCACGGTACACTTCGCAACCTGAGGGACCGATTAAGATGCGGTTCACGCTTCCTTCAGGAACGGTCCGGCACAATGTCTCGATGCGCCGGATGCTGGTCCGTTCGCTGATGCCGCGTCTGCTCGTGCTCGGCACCCTGGTGACGGTGTCGCTGCGCGCCGACGCGCCAACGGTGGTCTCCTTCGAGAGCATTCGCGTGGGCACTCTGCCGCCAGGCTTCAAGGTGCTCTCGTCGGCTGAAGCAGAGCCGGGCAAATGGCAGATCGTGAAGACCGGCGAGAAGGCGGTGCTCGCGCAGACGGATGTCGGCCGCGCGGGTTACCGCCTCGCCGTGCTGGATGCGCCGAAGCTCGCGGATCTCCGCGCCGGGACGGCGCTGCGGATGGGTCCCGGGGACCGCGCCGCAGGCATCGCCTGGCGCGTGCGCGACGCCGGGACGTATTACGCCGCGCGGCTCGACCTCGCGCAGAACGAGTTCGTGCTGTACAAGTTCGTCCGGGGAAACCGCGTGCGTCTCTCGCGCCTCTCGAACCTCCGGCTCTCGGATTCCGACTGGCACGAGCTCGCGATCGAGCACCGCGGCGAGCGCATCCGCGTGTGGCTGAACGGAATCCCGGTCGCTTCCGAGCGCGACGACACGCTGCCGGAGGCGGGGATGGTGGGGCTGTGGATGCCTGCGGACTCCACCGCCCAGTTCAAAAAGCTGTGGTATGAGCCAGCTCGCGAGGACTGAGCCGCATGCGCGTCCTGATCGTCGAAGACGAAACGGACCTGGCGGGCGTCCTGAAGCGCCTGCTCGAGGACGCCGATTTTTCCGCCGACATCGCCGAAGATGGTGAGGCCGGCCTCACGCTCGCGCTCGATCACGCCTACGACCTCGTCGTACTCGATTTGATGCTGCCACGGTTGCAGGGTGATCGTCTCCTCGGCGATCTCCGCGCGCAGGGGCGCGACGTGCCCGTGCTCGTGCTCACCGCGCGCGATCTCGTCGCGGATCGTGTCCGGCTCCTCGATGCGGGCGCCGACGACTACCTGATCAAGCCGTTCGACCCCGCGGAGCTGGTGTCACGCTGCCGCGCCCTCGTGCGCCGTGCGGCCGGCCATCGTTCTCCCGTCATCGCGATTGGCGATGTCGAGATCGACACGGCGCGGCGCTCCGCGACGCGCGGCGGCCAGGCGGTCGCGGTCACGCCGCGAGAATTTCGCGTGATCGAATACCTCGCGCTGAATCGCGGCCGCGTGGTCTCGCGCGACGAGCTGCTCGCGCACCTGTACAGCGACGCGGAGGAGACGTGGTCGAACGTCCTTGAAGTCTACGTGGCGGGCTTGCGGCGGAAGCTGGGAGCCGACATCATTCAGACGCGGCGCGGGCACGGCTACTTCGTCGATGACTGATGACAGGGCCGCTGGCTCGCTCGTCCGTCGGCTGACGCTGGGCGCCGCCGCGTGGGTCGGCGTCCTCGGGCTCACGGTGGCGTCGGTCTCCGTGTGGCAGTACTGGCGAACGTCGCTGCGCGGAATCGACGCGCGGCTCACCGGCGACGCGCGGGCGCTCGTCTCGCGGATCACGGTGTCGAACGGCCTCCTCGAAATCGACATCGACGCCGCGCTCTCCGATGACGCGCGAAGTGCCGCGTCACCCGCCGATCGCTATTACGCGGTCTACGACGCCGCGGGACGGCTGCTTGACGGTACGTCGCCGGTCGTTCCGGATCGGCTCGCCGTCACGCCCGGGCCCAGGACGCGCGGCGGCTACCGCGAGGTCCTCGTCGCCGCTCCGAACGGATCAGTCGTGGTGGTCGGCCAATCACTGTCGCGTGTGTACGCGGACGTCCGGAGGCTCGCAGGCAGCCTGCTGCTTGCGAGCGCCGTCGGCGCGGCGCTCGCCTGGCCGGTGGCGGTGTGGCTGCGGCGGCAGCTCGCCCGCTCCATCCTGCAGATCGACGAGACCGCGCGGACGCTGACGCCCGGGCAGGCGACGCGGATCGATCCACGTCGCGTGGACGAAGAGTTCAGGGGCGTCGCAACCACCTTGAACGGCGCGTTCGATCGGCTGGAACAGGCGCTCGCGCGCGAGCGGCAGCTGACGTCCGATGCGAGCCACGAACTCCGCACCCCGGTCACGACGCTCGTCGCCGAGACACAGTGGGCGCTGGGACGCGAGCGCGAGCCCGCCGAGTACCGGCAGTCGCTCGAGGTGTGCGCACGACAAGGCCTGCGCATGAAAGCGCTCGTGGAGAGCCTGCTCACGCTCGCCCGCCTCGAAGGAGGAACGCTGCCGCCATCGCGCGATCGCGTCTCCCTGCGGCCGCTCGCCGAGGAGACGATCGCGGAGCTCGCGCCGCTTGCGGCGCACCATCGGGTGCGCGTCGAGATCGAGGGCGACGGGACAGCCTGGGCCGATCAGATGCAGATGCGCATCCTGCTGTCGAACCTGTTGTCGAACGCGATCCGCTACAACCGCGCCGGCGGATCGGTGTCCGTCGCGCTGATGCGTACGAACGGCCGCGTCCGCCTGCGCGTCACGGATACGGGGACGGGCCTCGAACCGGATGTCGCGGCGCACGTGTTCGACCGGTTCTGGCGCGCCGATCCGTCGCGGTCGGCGCGTGACGGCGGAAGCGGACTCGGCCTCGCCATCACAAAGGCCATCGTCGACGCGCACGGCGGCACGATCGACTGCGAGAGCGCGCGCGAGCAGGGCACGATGTTCACGGTCACGCTCCCGCTGGCAGGTGACGACGCGAACGGACGTCCTCTCTAAAAATACGTCTTTACGCCAACCGACAGCGCCAACCCTGATGGGTCGTATCCGTGGGCTTTCGAGACGATGCGGTACCGCCCTTCGCCGCGCACCGAGAACGTCCTGGACGTGAAGTACTCCACTACGCCGAAGATCGTTCCGCCCAGTTTCGTCTGACCGTCTCCGATGTTCCGGCCGTTGTTCTTCCGCTGCAGAAAGTACGAGCCGAGACCCGCGCCGAGGAATGGATGAATGGCGCCGCCTTCCCAGTTGTGCGCGACGTCGAACGCGAGACGGACCTGCCGCATCGACCCGGCGTGGCCCATGCCACTCAGCAAACGCACAACGGCCTCATCAGTGCGTTGCCGGCACCTCGCTTGCACGTACTTACAGTTTTCGCCCTCGCCAGGACATGCTAGTATTCGCCCGCTATCGACGGTGAGGGCACATGGCTCGAACGAAAGCCACGAGCAAGCGCGTACGCAAGACGGTCGCTTCGGCCGGGCGGCCGGCAGGTTCGCGCAAACCAGCGCGGTCATCGGATCCGTTGATTGCGCCCGTGCGCGGCGCCGAACATCGCACGATCGGTCACGTGCGGCTCGACGTCGCCCGGACCGGCGAGGCGCGCGTCAAGCGGATGATCTATCCACCGGGATTTCGCTGGTCGGTGGACATGAAACCCGTCGTCGGAAGCGATCTGTGCATGCACGCGCACGTGGGCTTCCTCGCGCGCGGCGAGATTCACATCGAGTACGCGGACGGTTGTGTGGTGGAGCACAAGGCCCCGCAGGTCGTCTCGATCGAACCGGGCCACGACGGCTGGGTCGTGGGCAAGGAGCCTGTCGTCCTCATCGAGTTCGACTTCGAGCGCGACACGGTACGCCGACTCGGGATGCCCGACGCGCACCGGCACAAGTGAGGACCGCGGAAGAACCGGTCTACCGCGAACGATCACTCGCAATCTTCGCCACAATGGCGCTCAGGCCAATGACCCCGATCAGATTGGGGAACACCTGCAGCGCGTTCATCAGATCGCCCCAGGCCCAGACGACGTCCACCTTCGTGACCGCGCCGAATGGAATCAGCAGGCAGTAGATCCAGCGATACGGGACCGCGACGCGGCGGCCGACGATGTACTCGAAGAACTGTTCGCCGTAGTACGACCAGCCGATCAGCGTCGTGTAGCCGAAGAGGAACACGCAGAACGCGACGATCCAGCCGCCGACCGTCGGCATGACTGCGTTGAAGCCGGCGGCCACAGCGGCGCTGCTCGTGAGCCCTGACTGCCACACGCCCGTCAACAGGATTGTCAGCGCGCTGATTGTCGACGTCACGAACGACACCGTGAACACTTCGATGACGGCGTTCAGCCCCTGCTGGACGGGCTGCGAGCTGCGCGCCGTTCCGTAGGCGACGGCGGCAGTTCCATAGCCTGCTTCGTTCGCGTAGATGCCGCGGGCGATGCCGTAGCGCATCGCGACCAGCATGCCCAACGTGCCGCCGGCGGCCGCCTGCATGGAGAACGCGCCGTGCAGGATCGCGCCGAACACGGCGGGCATGCGGGCGGCATTGGAGAAAATCACGATAACCCCGCCAACGAGGTACAACCCGACCTTGAGCGGCGACAACTTCTCTGCGGCTCGCCCGATCGAGGTGATGCCGCCGATGATGACGAGCCACGTCAGGATCGCGATCGCGATCCCGGCAGTGAGCTGCGGGATGCCGAACACGCTGTTGAGGACGAGCGCGATCGAGTTCGGCTGCGTGAACGGGGTCGTCGTGAGCGCTGCGACGCCGGCAACGAGCGCGAACAACCACGCGAGCAGCGGGGATTTCAGTCCGTCCCGCAGGTAATACATGGGGCCCGAGAGGATCCGGGCGCCGCGCGGCTCGCGAAAGCTCACGCCGAGCGTCGCTTCGCCGAACTTGATCGCCATGGCGACGAAGCCGTAGATCCAGATCCAGAACAGCGCACCCGGTCCGCCGGATACGATCGCCGTCGCGACGCCGGCGATGTTGCCGGTCCCAATCGACGCCGCGAGCGCGGTCATGAACGCCTGGAATGGCGTGAGCACGCCAGTACCGGTGTCCGCGCGCGGCGCGCGGACGAGGCGCCAGGCCTCCGCGAAACGGCGCACTTGCACGACGCGCGTCCGCAGCGTCAGCCACACGCCCGCGCCGAGAAGGACGCCGACCACCCACGGCATGAAGACGCGGTCGGCGAGCGTCTGAATCAGATGTTGGTCCTTCCCTGGCAGCCGTCGACGACGATGCAGGCGCCGCTGATCCAGCTGGCGCGCGACGACGCGAGGAAGGCTACGGCGGTGCCCACTTCCTCCGGACGGCCGAAGCGGCCGAACGGCAGCTCGCGCCGGACGAACTCCGCGATGCCTTCGGGATCGGCCTGCTGCCGCTTGTGCCAGGACCCGCCGGGAAAGAGGATCGAGCCCGGCGCGACGCTGTTCACGCGGATATTCGCGGGTGCGAGCTGCTGCGCCATCGATTTCGCGAGGCTGATCTCGGCCGCTTTGACCGCGTTGTAGGTCATGCGTCCGCCCGCTTCGCGGCCGTAGATCGACGCGATCATGACGATCGATCCGCCGCCCTGCTGCTTCATGTAGGGAACCGCGAGACGCGACGCGCGAATGGCCGGAAACAGCGTCTCGTCGAACGCCGCCTGCCATTCCGCGTCGGTCGTCGCCACGAGATCCGTGCCGCCGGCCTTGCCGACGTTGTTGACGAGGATGTCGAGCGCGCCGAACGTCTCGACGGCGCGCGTCACCACCAGCTCGATCCCCGCCATCGTCGAGACATCCGCCTGGACGGCGCACACCATGTTCGGACGGCGGGCGGCGGCTTCGACTTCGATTGCCGCCTCGGCCAGCCGCTCCTCGCCGCGGGCGCACAGGCACACGCGGCAGCCTTCGGCCACGAGGGCACGCGCGGAAGCCAGGCCCAACCCGCGGCTCGATCCGGTCACGATCGCGACTTTGTCGGTCAGCAGGAGATCCATGTCAATGCCGGGTGATCGCTGCGCTCGCGTCAATGCCGGACGATCGCTGCGCTCGCGTCAATGCCGAATGGCGAATGCCGAATATTGCCTTGACGGAGCCGTACACAATCGTGTTCAGCATTCGGCATTGACAGATGGCGAAGCGAGCAGCGGGCATTGACAGACAGCGAAGCGACCAGCCGGCATTGACGAGCATCAGCCGCATCAGCGTCCCGTCAGGTCGTTCAGGTTCCAGTCGAAGTCGTGGAACACGACCTTGAACTCGTTCTTCTGGACGAACTCCTTCTCGAGCGGCAGCAGGTGGGGCTGGATGAAGGCGAGCAGCGCGCGCTCGATTGGCGAGCGCTGGGCAAACGGAGAATCTGGCTTGTCGTACGCGGCGACGAACTGCTGCTCGCGCCAGCTGAGGATCGGCGTCACGGAGATCTGGCCGGCCATGCGATCGATGCGGAGCATCTGTTGCTCGGACACGAACTCCTTCTGGATGTCGTCGAGCTGCCGCGCGAGCCGCTCGCCGGTGTACGCCTCGCTGCGCAGGCGGCCGCTGCCGGCGGCGCCGCGCCCCAGCGCCAGATACACGCGCGGCTCCTTGAACTCGGGCAGGATGTTCTTCTCGATCTGGTCGAGCGTCACGGAGCGGCCCGCCGCGCGCCAGGTCGCCTCCTCGAACGCGCCCGGAATCTGACGGATGCTCGCCGCCGGGTACATCGTGCTGCGGCCGTGAATGGGATAGTGGTTGATCACCGTCTCGAGCACGAACGCATTGTACGCGTCGATCCAGAACGCCATCTTCTCCTGCGCCGACCAGCCGTCGTACGTCCGCGCCGGCACGTTGAGTGACGCCATGTAGCGATCGAGGCGCGCGCGCTCGGTCTTGAGCGCGTGGTAGTAGACGAGCCCGTCGCGCACGTAGAGATCGAGAATCTGATCGAGCGGCCGATGGAGCGGATCTTCGCCCGGTGCGGGCTCCGTCTGCTGAGCCGCGCCCGCGCACGGCACGAGCGAACAAAGGAGCAGAACGATCGCGATCATACGCATGCAGGAAGATTACATGTGGGCCAGGAGAAAGTCATGGAGCGCGCGCGAGAACTCGTCCGGATGCTCCAGGCTGGACAGGTGCCCCGCTCCGGGGATCACGGCAAGCCGCGAGCGCGGGATCGCACGCTCCATCTCGCGCGCATCCGCGGGCGGCGTCACGACGTCGTGCTCCCCCACCATGATCAGCGCAGGGCACGAAATCCGCGACAGATCGGCCGTCGAGTCTGGGCGATTCATGAGCGCGTCGAGCGCGGCGTCGAGGCCGTCCACCGAGTTCGCCTCGATCAACTCCCGCACGTGCGCCACGAGGGTCGGCGGCGGCGGCGGGACGGATGCGTCGAAAAATCGGGGCAGCATCTGATCGGCGATCGTCGAGGGACCTTCATCCTCGAGCAGATCGCGCATCTTCGCGCGCGCGTCTCGCGCGTCCGGCGTATCCGCCTGCGGCCGCGTGTCGGCCAGAATCATGCCGCTGAAACGCTCCGGCGATTGGCGGAACAGCGCAAACGTCACGTAGCCCCCCATCGAGAGCCCCCCGATGACGGCTTCGTCGATCTTGAGGCAGTCGAGGAGCTGGCCAATGTCGCGCGCGTAGTCGTCCATCGAGAGCGCGTCGACCGACGGATGAATCGGATGCGGCACGCGCGTCTTCCCGCGCGAGACGATCACGCCTTCGGACGGCAGCGAACGAGGCAGATGAATGGGCGGCCGGAAGCCGCGGAGATCGGGGGCGATGAAGCGCCAGCCGTCGAGGCCGCGATCGAGCTGCGGTCGCCACATGTCCGCGCTCAGCGGGAAGGCGTGAATCAGGACGACCGGCCAGCCGGCGCCCGCTTCGAGGTAGCGCACCCGCTCGCCGCCGATGTCCACCGTGCGCTCGTGAATCACGTCTGATGATCTAATCACGAACGACAAAGATGGAGAAGAGGCTGTCGACGGCCGACCGTGACAGCGTAAACGCACGGCCCGGAGTTCGCGTAGGATGCAGCAGTGTCTGCCGTCGATCTGTCCGGAACCATCGCGCTCGTCGCCGTCGGCCTGCTGACGGCGAACCTGCTGCTCGGGCTGCTGCTCGCCGTTGGCTACAACCCGATCCGGCGGTGGCCGAAGCGGCGCTTCAAGCTGTTCACCTGTCACAACTGGACCGGCTACGTCGCCTTCGCCGCCGTCGTCCTCCACGCGGGCGTGCTGCTGTTTTCACGCGAGCCGCGATTCGGCATGCTCGACGTGCTCGTGCCGCTCTGGTCGCCCGTCCAGCCCGTGTCGAACACGCTCGGCGCCGCGGGGTTCTATCTCGTGCTGATCGTCGTGGTCACGTCGTTGAAGCGCTCGCGCACGGCGCTCGGGCGCCATCGCTGGAAGGCCATTCACTACACGACGTATGCGGCGGCGGGCGTGTTCTTCGTGCACGGCGTCATCGCGGATCCGCTGCTGAAGGGCCGGCCGGTCGATTTCATCGACGCGGAGAAGGTGTACATCGAGGGGTGCGCGCTGCTGATCGTGGGCGTGAGCCTCTGGCGCCTCAAGCACCGCCGCGGGCTGCGCCGCGCGGCACGAGCGTGATCTGAAAGATACGCGCCCAGAGCTTCCCGGTGACGAACAGGCGATCGCCCGCCGGGTCGTACGCAATTCCGTTGAGGACGTTCGCTGACGCGCGTTCGGACGCCGGCAGCAGGCCGGAGAGATCGATCCAGCCGGTCACGCGGCCGTCCTTCGGCGAAATGCGCGCGATCCGATCCGTCTGCCAGACGTTGGCGAAGATCTCGCCCTTGACGTATTCCAGCTCGTTGAGGCTCTCGACAGGTCCCGACGGATCTCGGACGGTGATCCGCCCCGTCTCCTTCAGCGTCGCAGGATCGATGAACCGCAGATGCGCCGAGCCGTCGCTCATGATGAGCCGCGTCCCGTCGTGCGTGAGCCCCCATCCTTCCCCCTTGTAGTCGAAGGTGCGCAACTGCCGGAACGACGCGAGGTCATAGACGAATCCCAGCTCGGATTGATACGTGAGCTGATAGAGCCGCCCGTGCAGCTCCGTGATGCCTTCGCCAAAGATGTCGGCCGGCAGCGCGTGAATCTGGAGGACCTTCCCGCTCTCGACGTCGACCTTGCGGATGCTCGATCGTCCGTTCAGCCCGGTGCCCTCGTAGAAGACGCCGTCGCGATAGATCAGTCCCTGCGTGAACGCCTGCGGATCGTGCGGCCAAGTATGAAGGACTTCGTAGCTCAGATGCGCGACGGCCGCGGATGGAATCTCGGGAATCGACGCCAAATGCGCCGGTGATCGACCGCTGCAGCCATTCGCCGCGAGCAGCAA
>JAICSD010000502.1 GCA_025937075.1 Vicinamibacteria bacterium
GACGTCGAACACGAACACGCCGCCGGCCCGCAGCAGCTGGTTCGCACAGCGGAACGTCGATTTCACCGCATCGGGTGACGTGAGATGGTTGATGCTGTCGAACGTCGACACGGCGGCGCTGAATGACCCGCCGCTGAGCGGGCACGTGGGAACGTCCGCGCAGAGGAGTTTCGCTGTGGGTGCGCGCCGGCGGGCGCAGCGGAGCATCTCGATCGAAGCGTCGATGCCGGTGACTTGGTACCCTCGTGCGACGAGTTCCGCGGTCAGATGTCCGCTGCCGCAGCACAACTCCGCGATCGAGTCACCGGACGCCAGCGTCGAGTAGAGCAGCGTCTCGAGCACAGGCCGGGCGGCGTCGTGAAAGCGCGGCCCCCAGTAGCGGTCGTAAAACCACGCGAGCTGGTCGTACTCACGAGATGCCATCGCGCCAGAGACTCAGGCTGCAGCGATCTACTGCGCCCCATCGATACTTGTACGGTTCACGCCCTCGCAGGAAGTCGAACTCGCGGCATCCCGCCGCGATCGCCTGCTCGATCGCGTACGCCATCAGCAGTGTGCCGGGGCTGTAGGCGTCCCATGACGGGTCGAACCCGGCAAGATAGCTGAACGCGCGCGACCCCCGCACGAGCACGTAGTGCACGCCGACGACCTCGCGTCCGGCATACAGGGCATGCAATTGCACCAGGCCGCTCCGCGCGAGCAGGGGGGCGGCTGTCGTGTGAAAGTGACGGACGCGGTCGTCACCGAGTACGCCAGGCAGCCCACGCTCGTGCCACCGCCTGGTGTGCAATGCGATCAAGGCGCCGATGACCGCCGCGACCTCGTCTTCACGTGTAACCGTCTCGAAGCGCACGTCGGCGTCGTCGTTCAGCCGTTCGCGGTAGCGTTTGAGGTTGCGGCGAAGTCCGTGCGGCAGCGAGAGATGCCACGCTGAGGCGGTTTCCGGAAGCGGCGCGACGGGACACGCAGACGAACTCCTCACTTGCCAGCGTCCCGTCTCGCGCACCGCCCGCACCCAGGCGGCGTCGGCCGGCAGATCGTTGAACCGGACAGGCAGACAAAGGCTGGACAGTTCCTCGTCTATGGCGGCCGCGATCTCTTCAGAGGAATCGAGGAGGACCGGCCCGAGGTAGTCGCCGACGCCGCTCCCAGCCAGCTCGAGTTGGGACGGCTGCGTGACGGCGGGCACGACGGCACGAAGCTCGGCGTCATGATCCCGGACCGTGATCAAGCGGATGCGATCCGGCGCCCAGGTTTCGTACCAGGGAAGGATCCACTCCGGATATTGAAACGGCGTGACCTCCGCCGCGCACGCGGCAAGCGCCCGCCACTCGTGTTCCAACGCACGCGCATCTTCCAGGGACGTCGTCGAGGCAACCGCCAGACGCAGCGCCATGCACGTGGCAGCGTGCAAGTCTTCAACCAGTCCCGGGGAAATCGGCGACTGGCGCGGAACGGATCAGCGCCAGCCGAGCGCCGGCGCAACGTGCTTGAGGATGCTCCCGATCACGTGCGCGTTGTAGTCGACCCCCAGGGTGTTGGGTACTGTCAGCAGCAGTGTGTCGGCAGCCGCGATCGCTTCGTCTGCGGCAAGCTCCTTGATGAGTACGTCGGGCTCGGCGGCGTACGAGCGGCCGAAGATCGCTCGCGTGTTCGCATCGATGTAGCCGATCTGATCGCGATCGTGCGTGTCCCTGCCGAAGTAGGCGCGGTCCCGGTCGTCGACGAGCGCGAAGATGCTGCGCGAGACCGACACCCGCGGCTCGCGCCGGTGTCCGGCCTTCTTCCAGGCCTCGCGAAAGATCTCGATCTGCTTTCGCTGCTGCACGTGCAGCGGTTCGCCGCTCTCGTCGTCTTTCAGCGTCGAACTCTGGAGGTTCATCCCTCGCGCTGCCGCCCAGCGGGACGTGGCGTTCGAGCTCGAGCCCCACCAGATGCGGTCGCGCAAGCCGTCCGAATGCGGCTCCAGGCGCAGCAACCCCGGCGGGTTTGGAAACATGGGCCGCGGGTTCGGCTGCGCGAACCCTTCGCCCTCGAGCAGATTGAGGAACACCTCGGCATGGCCTCGTGCCATGTCCGCATCGGTCTCTCCCTCGGCGGGCGTGTAGCCGAAGTGGCGCCATCCATCGATGACCTGCTCAGGCGAACCGCGGCTGATCCCCAGTTGCAGCCGGCCGCCAGCGATCGTGTCCGCCGCGCCCGCATCCTCGGCCATGTAGAACGGGTTTTCATAACGCATATCGATGACCGCTGTGCCGATCTCGATTTTCTGCGTGCGCGCGCCGACGGCTGCGAGGAGCGGAAATGGGGAGCCGAGCTGGCGCGCGAAGTGATGCACGCGGAAGTAGGCGCCGTCGGCGCCCAGTTCTTCGGCCGCTACAGCGAGATCGATCGATTGGAGCAGCGCATCGCGTGCGGACCGTACGCGTGAGCCGTACGAGTCATTCCAGTGCCCGAACGACAGGAAGCCTATTTTCTTCAACGACACCTCATCCGCTTCACGAACCTGTATTGCCTCGCGCTCAGCGTGCGGTCGGCAGGGACCAGCCGCGCCGGATCGCCACCAGCCGGATGCCGAAGCAGAGCGCGGCTCCGGCGAGCGTCGCCGTCGTCGCAGGGAGATGCAGCATGTTGCCTGCAACGACGACGACCGCGGCGGCCAGCGCTGCTACCGCATACAGATCCTCGCGCAGCACCGTCGGGATCTCGCTCACCAGCACGTCCCGGACCATGCCGCCGCCGATGCCTGTGAGCATCCCCAGCAGCGGCGCGATCAACCCATTCATCCCGAAGGCCA
>JAICSD010000242.1 GCA_025937075.1 Vicinamibacteria bacterium
ACAGCGGGATCAAGGTCGAGTCCGTGAACAACGGCGTCGTGTTGCTGTCGGGCACGACGAAGTCGCACGCGGCGTACGTACAGTCCGTTGAAGTGGCAGATGCCGTTCCCGGCGTGAAACGCGTCTCGTCGGAAGTCGTCCTCGAACCCGGTTCGTAGACTGGTGGCCGCTGGGTCCCCGGGGACTCAGCGGTCGTTCTTCGGTCGAGAGCGCATCCCCTGTACGTTTTCCTCGCGTTCAGCGTTTATATCTTCGGCGGGCACCTCCAGTATCCTGTCGCACCATGCACAGACTCTTCCCGGGAACCGTAGTCGCCGTCGCGCTGGCGTTGTCGATTTCGAGTCCGGTCGGGCAGGCCCGGTTCAGTGCCGCGCGCATCAAAGCCCACGTCACGTTTCTCTCGGACGACCTCCTCGAAGGACGCGAGGCGGGAACACGAGGGCACGAGATCGCAGCGCGCTACATCGCGGACGAATTCGCGCAGATGGGCGTCGAGCCGGGAGGGACCGACGGGACATATTTCGAGCGAGCGGAGTTCTCCGAGACATCGTTGACCGGGCCTCCGGCAACTCTCGTCGTGAAGACGTCAGCCGGTGAGCGTACGTTCACGAAGGGCGACAAGGTCATCCTCGGATCGAGGGAGGGCGGAGCCGTGGAGGTCTCCGCGCCACTCGTCTTCGTTGGCTATGGCGTGTCCGATGCCGCGCTCGGGATCGAAGATTACAAAGGCATCGATGCCGCCGGCAAGATTGTGGTCGCGCTCTCGGGGACGCCGAAGGGCATCGACAGCGAGATCGGGGCGCACCTGCAAAGCAGCGTGCCTCGCATGGCCGCAGAGCACGGCGCAGTGGCCGTCATCGAGATTGCCATAGGGCTGCCGGACGCCATTCTCAAAGCGATCGGAGATGAGCCGAGCACCACGTGGGTGGACAAGGAGGGACGGCCGTTTGGCCCGTCAGGTTTGAAAGCCGGCGCGCTTTTGTCCGCTGACGTCGCATCCGACTTTTTCCGCGGCACCCCGGTCAGCTTCGACGAAATCCGCCAGGCGATCGAGAAGACGGGCAAGCCGCCAGCCTCGTTCGACATGCATGCGACGGCGACGCTGAAGGTCTCGACGAAGGAGCGGCGGTTCTCGAGTCCGGAGGTCATCGGACGGATTGAAGGCGCCGATCCCCGGCTGAAAGACCAGTACGTCGCGCTGATGGCGCACGCCGATCACATCGGGATCAGTACGGCCGGCAGCGGCGATCGCATCAACAACGGCGCGCTCGACAACGCGTCAGGGTTGGCGATGCTGCTCGAAGTCGGACGCGCGTTCGAAACGGCTCCCGCCCCTCCGCGCCGCTCCATTCTTCTCATCGCCAACACAGCCGAGGAGAAAGGATTGCTCGGCGCCGACTACTTTGCGCACAATCCGACGGTCCCGATCGACCATATCTCCGCAGCCATCGACCTCGACATGCCGTTACTGCTCTATGACTTCACCGACGTGGTCGCATACGGCGCGAGCCATTCCACGGTTGAAAAAGCCTTTCGCGAAGCTGGGAAAGCCATGGGCGTGACGCTCTCGCCCGACCCGATGCCCGACCAGGCCCTGTTCGTCCGGTCAGATCACTACCCGATGGTGAAAGCCGGTGTGCCCGCCGTCATGCTCGCGACGGGAATGGCCAACGGAGGCAAGGCCGCCTGGGACGATTTCCTCGCGCATCACTACCATCAACCATCGGACGACGTATCACAGCCGATCCGGTGGGACGCGGGGGCGAAGTTTGCCGACCTGAATTACCGGGCGGTGCACATGCTCGCGGACGCCGCAGTGCCCGCTCGATGGTACGAGGGCGATTACTTCGGAAACGTGTTCGCGCCGCACGCACCCAAGGCGGTGCGGCACTGAGATCACTCGTCGGGAGCTGATTGTGTGCGTTCCGCGGCAGCCGGATGGCTGTGCGCTCGTGCGCCGCGGCGCCGCCGAACGATCAACAGCAATCCGCGAATCAGGACCGCGCACGCAAGCCACGTGGCGATTGCCCCGAGCGGATACGCGACGGCGCGCGGGTACCAGAGGGCGAGCACGGCGATTCCGGCGAGCACTGCGCCTGCCATCAGCGCAATCGTGGATTCGACCGGTTCGAGGACGCGGGTGTTCGTGATCGCCGCGGCGACGGTGTTGCCGACGCGGACCGCGCCAGCCGCGACGCGGCCGCCGCTGCTCGACGCGCCGCCGGCAGAGCGATGGCGCGCGGGCGCGCCGGGCGCGCGGACCCGGTTGCGCTGCAGCACGACTTCGGTCGCATTCGCCAGATCGTCGAGGTACATCGCCTGCATCTGGTGCGCGAAGCCCTCATCCTCGACGATCACGTCGAGCTCGCGATTACCCAGCCAGCTCGCGAGGTTCAGGTTCGTCGAGCCCACGCGCGCCCACCGGCCGTCGGCCACGGCGGTCTTCGCGTGAATCATCGAGCCGTTCCACTCGAAGACGCGAACGCCGCCGTCGATGAGCGGCCGATACCCCGCGCGGGAAAACAGCCGGACCGTCGGAATGTCCGACGCGCCGGGGACGAGCAGCCGCACGTCGACGCCGTCCCGGGCGGCCGCGCGCAGCGCGGCAACGTACGCGGCCGTTCCGCCGTAGTACGCGTCGGTCAGCCACAGCGTGCGTCGCGCCATCGCGGCGATCATTTGATCGATGCGATAGATGTCGGCGGTGTTCGGCACGGTCGCGACGACGCGCAGCGACAGCGATCCTGCAGGCGGCGGCGCCTCGCCGAGGCTGTCGTCCGGAAGCGGCGTGCCGGCCGCGGCCCAGGCGTCCGCGAACGCCGCGTCGACATCAGCCACCGCAGGCCCTTCGATCTCGATGCCGGTGTCGCGCCACGGGTCCAGACGTCGATCGGGACGGCCGACCCACGCCTGACCGACGCAGAGCCCGGTCACGAACGCGACGGAACTGTCGACGACGATCGCTTTGCGATGGTCGCGGCTCAGCCATCCGAGCGGACGATCGAAGCGGGGCGGGTTGTAGCAGCGGACGTCGATCCCGCCGGCGCGCAGACGATTCCAGAACGCGCGCGAGGTTTTCCCGAACCCGCCCATCCAGTCGTAGAGCAAACGCACGCGGACGCCTTCGCGCGCCTTTTCCAGGAGCGCGTCCGCGAACATCCGTCCCTGCGCATCCTCGTGGATGATGTACATCTCGAAGTGAATCGTTGATCGGGCGCCCTCGATGGCGCGCAGCCAGGCCGGATAGTTCTCCCTCGCGTCCTTCAGGAGGACGACGCGATTGCCTTCTCGCAGCGGCGCGCCAGAGGCGCGCGAAAAGAGCTGCGTCGCGAGCTCGCGGACCGACAGGCCGTTGGCGCGAGTCTCAGGCACGTGCCATCCGGCGGTGCAGGAATTTCTCCGCCTCGCGCAGCCACAGCACCGAACTCGCGACGGCCACGCACAGGGCCCAGTCCGAGGCGGCCAGCGGCTGCGTCGAGAACGCGCGCTGCAGCACGGGCGCGTAGATGACGAGCATCTGCAGCACGAGCGACAGAATCACCGCGCCCCAGAGCCAGCCATTCGAGAACACGCCGCTGAACGCACTGTTGAAGTCGGATCGTGCGTTGAAGACGTTGAACAGTTGAAACAGGATCAGCACCGTAAATGCGCGCGTCTGCGCGTACCGCACCGTGCCCGCTCCGTCGACGAATCCGCCGGCCAGCGACGCGTCGATCACGTACAGAGTACCCACGGCCATCACGATCCCGACGAAGAAGATCCCGAACCACATGCGCCCGGTAATCACCCGCTCGCTCGAGGGGCGGGGAGGCCGGTGCATCAGACGAGGATCGGCCGGATCGAGCCCGAGCGTGAGCGCCGGCGCGCCGTCCGTGACGAGGTTGATCCACAGCAGTTGCGTCGCGAGCAGCGGCAGCGCAACCGCCGACTCCTGCGTCTCCAGTCCGATCGGGCGCGCGAGCACCACGCCGAAGAACATCGTCATCACCTCGCCGATGTTGGACGAGAGCAGGTACCGCAGGAACTTCCGGATATTGGCGAAGATCGCGCGGCCTTCCTCGACGGCCGCCACGATGGTCGCGAAATTGTCGTCGGCCAGCACGATGTCCGACGCGTCCTTCGACACGTCGGTCCCGGTGATCCCCATCGCGATCCCGATGTCCGCCATCTTCAGGGCGGGGGCGTCGTTGACGCCGTCGCCGGTCATGGCGACGATCTGGCCGGCTCGCTGCAGTCCCGCGATGATGCGCAGCTTGTCCTCCGGATTCACGCGCGCGTAGACCGACGTGTCCGAGGCGATTCGCGCCAGCTCGTCATCCGGCATCCGGTGCAGCTCCATGCCTGTCACGGTCGGGTGCCCGCCGGAGAGCCCGAGTTCACGCGCGACAACCGTCGCGGTCAGCGGGTGATCGCCGGTAATCATGATCGGCCGTATGCCCGCCGCCCTCGCTCGCGCGACCGCCTCGCGCGCTTCATCGCGCGGCGGATCGATCATGCCGATCAGGCCGGCGAAGATCAGGTCATGCTCGACGTCGGACGTGAGCGCATCCGGCGTGAGCGTGCCGTCCGCTGAGGCGCGGTAGGCAACCGCAAGGGTGCGCAGCGCGCGGCCCGCCAGCGTGTCATTGATCTCGAGCAGTTCCGCCCGTCGCGCGGCCGTGAGCGCCCGATGGCCGTCCCCGACCTGTTCGAACGTGCAGCGTCCGAGCAGGAGGTCCGGCGCCCCCTTCGTGAAGAGCAGCACGCGCCCGCTGGTCTCCGCGTCGGTGTGCAGCGTGCTCATCAGCTTCCGCTCGGAGGAGAACGGCACTTCGCCCACGCGCCTGAACCGGCGGCTCAGGATCTCGTCCTGCAACCCCGTTTTGCGTGCCGCGACGATGAGCGCGCCTTCGGTCGGATCTCCTTCCACGATCCAGCGGCCGTGCTCCTCGTGAAGCGACGCGTTGTTGGCGCGGTCGGCGACGGCGAGCGCGCGCTCGAGCTCCACGCGCAGTCCTCCCGACACCGGATGGCCTGCCGCATCGCAGACCGTTCCCACCGGTGCATAGCCGGTACCCTGGACGCTCACCCGGCCGCTGGCCGTGACCACTTCGCGAACGGTCATTTCGTTGCGCGTCAACGTCCCCGTCTTGTCGGAGGCAATCACGGACGCCGACCCGAGCGTTTCCACCGCGCTGAGGTGCCGAACGATGGCCCGCCGGCGCGCCATCCGCTGGACGCCGATGGAAAGCACTGCGGTGACGATGGCGGGCAGCCCTTCGGGAACGGCGGCGACGGCGAGCGCAACGC
Source organism: Vicinamibacteria bacterium (assembly GCA_025937075.1). The sequence continues at coordinate 5,290 of JAICSD010000242.1, forward strand.
CGAGAATCAGCACGTCGAACAGGGCCGGGAGCCCGCGGACGCGGTCCACGACCACGATCGTGCCGATCATGATCAGAGCGATAGCGACGACGACCAGCCCGAGCAGCCTACCGACGCGATCGAGTTCGCGTTGCAGCGGCGTGCGTTCAGCCGGCGCCTGCGCAAGCATCGCGGCGATACGGCCCATTTCGGTCTGCATGCCGGTGGCGGTCACGACCGCCCGCCCGTGCCCGTACGTCGCTGACGTCCCGCTGTAGATCATGTTCGTGCGGTCGCCGAGCGCGACGTCGCTGTGAATGGCGTCGACGTCCTTCGCGACGGGCAGGCTCTCGCCGGTGAGCGCGGCTTCCGCCATGCTGAGCGCGGCCGATTCGATGAGCCGCGCATCCGCAGGCACCGTATCGCCTTCTTCGATGAGGATGATGTCGCCGGGAACGACCTCGGCCGCCGGCACCGTCGTGGTGACACCGGCACGCACGACATGCGCGTGCGCCGCCGACATCTGCTGCAGGGACGCCAGCGCGGACTCGGCGCGCCGCTCCTGCAGATATCCGATGACCGCGTTCAGGAGCAGGACCGCGCTGATCGCCAGCGCCTCGTACGGGAGCGGCTCCTCGCGCTCGTAGGCCCACAGCCCGGCGGAAACGGCTGTCGCGACGAGCAGGAGGACGACCAGGACATCGGTGAACTGCGCGAGGAACTTCTTCCACTCGGGTGGTGGAGGCGCGGACGCCAGTTCGTTGCGGCCGGCCTGCGCAAGCCGGGCCGAGGCGTCCGCCGTCGGCAGGCCGCGGCCCGCGTCGGTGCCAAAAGCGGCCAGCACGTCGGACACGGACTGCTGATATTCGACGGGCATTGCCGGCATCACGCTATCATCGCGCCGTCAGGAGCGTACGATGCAACCTGTTGAACGGCATCGGAGTAATCGGATTGGATGGCTGCGCGCGGCCGTGCTCGGCGCGAACGACGGCATCGTGTCGACGGCGAGCCTCGTCGTCGGCGTTGCCGCCGCGGATGCGTCGCGCCAGGCGGTTCTGCTTGCCGGCGTGGCTGGCCTCGTGGCCGGCGCGCTGTCGATGGCTGCCGGAGAGTTCGTCTCCGTCAGCTCGCAGGCCGACACGGAGCGTGCGGATCTTGCGCTGGAGCGGATCGAACTTGCGACAAAGCCGGACGCGGAGGAAGACGAGCTGACCGAGATCTACGTGAGACGGGGGCTCGATACGGACCTTGCGCGAACCGTCGCACGGCAATTGATGAAGAAGGATGCGTTGACCGCGCATGCACGAGACGAGCTGGGGCTGACCGCCGAGTTCGCTGCGCGTCCGCTGCAGGCCGCGATGGCCTCGGCGGCGACGTTCGCGGTGGGCGCCAGCGTTCCGGTGCTGACGATCCTCTTCGCGCCGCTGCACTCGCTCGTGCTGATCATCTCGATCATCTCGCTCCTGTGTCTGGCGGCGCTCGGCACGGCGGCGGCGAGGCTTGGGGGGGCGCCGCTCTGGGTCGGCGCGGCGCGGGTGGCGATCTGGGGTGCGGTGGCCATGGCGGTGACCGATGCCGTGGGGCGGCTTTTCGGTACGACGGTCGGGTGAGATGGCGGGTCGTGTTAACTCCCAACTCCCAACTCC